>CAYJGR010000011.1:15207-35184 GCA_964370005.1 uncultured Oscillospiraceae bacterium | reverse complement strand
GAAATAAATCTAAATTAGAATTATTTTCGCTGTAAACAGATAACCCCCGCCCTGTCCTCTGACAGGGCGGGGGATTTGGTTTTTAGAGGGTAGAAAAGGTCAAGGACATCGATGTGGGTGCTCTTGGCCTTATCTAATACCTAATTACCCACCCACCCCTTCTCCGAAAAGAAAATTATGGAAATATGGTTTTTTATTCCCAAAACCCTTGCAAAATTGCTATTTTAGGGGTATAATGGGCTAAAAGTGGTGAAAAGTGTTATGAAGTGGTATGAAGTGGGTAAAATCTAAGAGGTTTTGACACTTTGTTGAGATAGGGGGTGCGGGTATGCTGACAGGTGAATATCAACACACAGTTGACCCCAAGGGACGCTTGAGCTTCCCTGCCCGCCTGCGTGAAGATTTGGGCGAAAAGTTTGTCATCACAAAAGGGCTGGACGGCTGTCTTTTTGTCTACTCCCTGTCCGAATGGGGGGTAATACTCGAAAAACTAAAGGCTTTGCCCCTTAGCAGTTCCCGCCATCTGCAAAGGTTTTTGGCCTCAGGTGCATCAGAAGTCGAGGTGGACAAGCAGGGCAGGGTGCTCATTCCTCCAACATTGCGGGAGTATGCACAGCTCGAGAGAGAGGTTGTAGTGGCCGGTGTTATAAACCGTGCCGAGATTTGGGACAAATCCCAGTGGGAACAGGGACCTCTCACCACCTCGCCCGACCTCATCGCCACAGAAATGGAACAACTTGGGTTTTAGTTTGGAAAAGGGGTGAACAGCTTTGGAGTTTTCACATGTTTCGGTATTGCTACATGAGTGCATGGAGGGGCTGAACATTCGCCCCGACGGTATATATGTGGATGGCACTGCCGGAGGTGCGGGTCATTCCTGCGAAATAGCCCGACACCTCGACACAGGTCGTTTGGTGGCACTCGACAAAGACCCCGACGCCCTTGCCACCGCCACAGAGCGGTTATCTCCCTATAAGAGCGCCTCTGTGATACAGAGTGACTTTGTGGGTATACCCGAGGTTTTGGACAGGCTGTCGATACCCCATGTGGACGGCATACTGCTTGATTTGGGGGTATCTTCTCATCAACTGGATATACCCGAGCGTGGGTTTTCTTACAGCGCCGACGGCCCGCTTGATATGCGCATGAGCCGTGAGGGATTGTCGGCCTACGACATCATAAACACATGGAGTGATAGCGAACTTGTACGCATACTGCGACAATACGGTGAGGAGAAGTTTGCCACAAGAATTGTACGCAGTATAGTTGCCGCAAGAGAAAAAGCCCCCCTACAGCGCACAGGGGAACTTGTGGATATAATATACGCCTCTATCCCGGCAGCGGCCAGAAATGAGGGGGGACACCCTGCAAAGCGCACATTTCAGGCCATACGCATCGCTGTCAATGGAGAGCTGGATGTACTGCGGGAGTGTTTAGACAGGGCGTTTGAGCGACTGGCAGTGGGAGGGCGTTTTGTTGTTATAACATTTCATTCGCTTGAGGATAGAATTGTAAAACAGGCATTTGCCGCACACTGCACGGGGTGTACTTGTCCATCGGATTTTCCAATATGTATATGTGGCAAGAAGCCGGCTGCTCGCCCCGTCACCAAAAAACCCATTGTAGCCACCCCCGAGGAGCTACAGCATAACAAACGCAGTAAATCGGCAAAACTAAGAATAATAGAGAAAATATAGTAGCGTGTCAGCATATATAAAGGAGGTAAAACGGTGGCCAACAATACAAATACAGCCTATGATTTTAGCAAGTTCGAAGTTGCACCCGCACCTCGAGAAAAACTGCCTTTACGGGTGGTATCCACACCCCGCACAAAAAGGAGGCCTAAGGTGTTTGGGCTTTCGAAGCTATGTCTTGTGGCTTTGATGGTCAGCATGGTGGTATATATGATATACAATCAGGTGGTATTATCAGAGCTGTCGGGGCAGGTGAGTTTGGCGAGTGCCAATTTGACCGAGCTTGAAAGTGAGAACACGAGATTATCGGCCGATCTTGCCTCTAACAGCTCTTATAAAACCTTAGAGGAATATGCGACATATCAGCTGGGACTATCAAAGCTTGATTCCGGCCAGATAATTTATATGGATATGCAGCAATCCGACCGTATTGAGATCACAGGCAAGCGACCCGAGCAAACCGGCCTTGAAAAAATAGTTGATACATTAAGTGGTATTCTAAAACACATCGGTGTTGAGTAAAAATATAACAATAACCAATATTTGGTTGTGTTGTATCATAAAAACGATGTATTTTACAGGTGATTATTCTAAAAATTTATGGTACAATAGGCTGAGAGTTAAGAGAGGTAATTTCTTGACTCTTTGCTTGTGCTATACACTTTTTTTGGCAGTACATACATACAACATTGTTATGGGGGGAAACCATGGCTAAAAAACCCGGAAATTATATGAAACTTCGTATGATGATTGTGGTCATCTTTATGACGGTTTGTTGCTTTGGTCTACTTATATACAATTTGAGCAAACTGCAAATAACCGAGGGTGAGGAGTATAAACAGCGTGCCGCCGCCCAACAACTGCGCTCTATCACCATAAATGCCAACCGAGGCACCATATATGACCGTAACGGTAAAGAGCTTGCCCGCAGTGCCACGGTGTGGAATGTGATTTTGGTGCCGGCTTACATAACAGATGAACAGCTACCCGCCATTGCCGAGGGTCTGTCTGAGATACTACAGATGGATTATGAAACACTTATAGAGCGTGGCAGTGACAAAACACGCTACTATGAGATAGTGGGGACAAAGGTTGAGGAGGAAGTGGCCAATCAGGTGCTGGCCTTGGCCGAAGAGCTTGATACAAAGGGTATCACTTTGGAGGAGGACACAAAGCGGTATTATCCTTACGGTTCGTTGGCTTCCCAGATTTTAGGTTTTACCGGCAGTGAGAACAAGGGGGCATATGGCATCGAGTCCTATTATGAATCGGTGCTCGCAGGCATACCCGGGCGCAAGGTGTCGGCTCAAAATGCCATGGGCACCGATATGGATTTTCATTATCAAGAGATGTATGAGGCCGAGGACGGCAACAGCATTGTGCTTACAATAGATGAAGTTATACAGCATTACCTTGAAAAACATCTTGAAACGGCAGTTATAGAACATGGTGTTAACAATGGTGCGGCCGGCATTGTAATGGATGTCAACACAGGTGAGATTTTAGCTATGGCCACAGCGCCCGATTTTGACCCTAATGCCCCATTTGTATTGGGCGATCCTCAAAAGCAGGCCACTCTTGACAGCATGGTGCAGGACAGCGAACAATATAGCGAATATCTTTTACAAGCACAGTACGACCAGTGGCGCAACAAGGCCATAAGTGACCCCTACGAACCGGGTTCGGTTTTCAAGATAATCACGGCGGCCACGGCGCTTGAGCAGGGTGTTGTGAGCTTAAACGATACATTTATGTGTACAGGCAGCACAAATGTGAGTGGTACCGAGTTTGGGTGCTGGAAAAAGGAGGGGCACGGTCATCAGACATTTGCCGAGGCCATGCAAAACTCCTGCAACCCCGCCTTTATCGAGATAGGAAGGCGTATAGGCGGTGAGGTGTTCCATGAGGCCATTGAGAATTTTGGGTTATCCTCAGTAACGGGAATTGATTTGCCGGGTGAGGCCGACAATGCAGGGCTCATGCAAAGCATTGATAATCTCACAAAGCCGGGGCAGGTGGAACTTTCCTCCACATCATTTGGCCAGACCTTTAAGGTGAGCACTCTGCAACTGGCCACGGCTATAAGTGCGGCGGTCAACGGTGGTACACTCTATGAGCCTTACATAGTAGATCAGGTGCTTGACTCACAGGGCAATGCCCTTTCGACCACCCAGCCCACAGCCGTGCGACAGGTTATCTCGGAGGAGACCTCGGCCACTATACGCTATCTCACCGAAACGGTGGTATCGGATGGATCGGGTGTTAATGCTCAAATCCCTGGGTATCGTATAGGTGGTAAAACAGGTACATCCGAGAAGATAGATTTATTTTATGCCACAGGTGTGTCGGAGAATATACTATCCTTTGTCGGCATTGCACCGGCAGATGACCCTCAAATTGTATGCCTTGTCATGCTCGATGAACCCACCCTCACAAATGCTTTCGGTTCGACCATTGCGGCACCTATAGTGGGGGCGATTTTGTCCGAAACTCTGCCATATTTGGGCATTGATCCCGAATATACAGGGGAGGAAATGGCCAAGATGGATATAGCGGTGGGCAACTATGTGGGACTGGGACCCCACGAGGCTCAAACAAAGCTGTATCAAGCCACCTTAAAGGCACGAATTGTCGGAAATGGCGGCGAGGTCATTCACCAAACTCCCTCGGCAGGTTCTTCCATTCCACAGGGGGGGACAGTGGTGCTGTATACCGATGATGCCAGTCGTGAAGATAGAGTGACTGTACCCGATGTGCTCGGATTTTCGGGGGCGCAGGCCAATCAGAGCATTGTAAATGCGGGGCTGAATATAAAGATACAAGGTGTTGATATAGAACTTCCCGGGGCGGTGGCGGTGCGACAAAATCCCGCAGCGGGCGAGAGTGTGCAGCCCGGCACGATAGTGACAGTGGACTTTTTGGATATGGATGTTGATGGCTGATTTTAGATTTTGCACCACATTTGCACCGAAGGAGGAACACACCATGATGCTTTATGACCTGCTAAGGGGTATAGATTGCAGTCCTACACCGCCTAACAGAGAGGTGACCCATGTGACCACCGATTCCCGAGCGGTGAGGGAAGGCACTCTGTTTGTCTGTATACAGGGTGAGAATGTCGATGGGCACAGTTATGCGGCACAGGCGGTGGAAAACGGTGCGGTAGCGGTGGTGTGTGAGCGGGATGTGGGGCTAAAGGGGCAGATTGTAGTCGAGAACAGCAGGTCGGCCTACAGCCTCATATGTGCAAACCTATTTGATAATCCCTCGCGTAAGTTAAAGCTCATAGGCGTGACCGGCACAAACGGCAAAACCACCGTGTCAAGTCTTATAAAACATGTGCTCGAAAGCTTGGGGCAACAGGTGGGACTTTTGGGCACAATACAAACCGAAATAGGGGATATGGTCATACCTGCAAAACATACCACCCCCGATCCTATGGTGCTACACAGCACTTTAGCACGTATGGTGCGAGCGGGATGCAAATATGTGGCTATGGAGGTATCTTCACACGGTATGGCACAGTATCGCTTAGAGGGGTGTCATTTTGCCTCGGCGATATTTACAAACCTCACCCAAGACCATTTGGACTACCACGGAACAATGGAAAATTACTACAGGGCAAAACGCAAATTGTTTGATCACTGCGATATGGCGGTGCTGAATATAGATGACAGAACCGGACGGCGTATATATGACGAAATATCTTGTAATGTCACCACGTTTTCAACAAGGCACAGCGCAGATTACCGAGCCGGTGACATCACGCTGACACCACTGGGAAGTGAGTTTGAGGTGCAAACTACGCAGGATACCGCCCATATACGCCTGGGTATGCCGGGGGAGTTTTCGGTTTCCAACGCTTTGGCGGTGGTGGGCTGTTGTGTGGGGTTAGGATTTGATTTACAAGAGGTGGCACAGGGGCTTACGGCCTGTCCCGGCATAACGGGGCGTGCTGAGGTTATACACCGTGATGAGCTTGGCATGGTGATAAGGGATTATGCCCACACCCCCGACGGGCTTGAGAAGATTTTGAGCGCACTGCGTCCCTTTGCCAAGGGTAGGATAGTCACACTGTTTGGTTGCCCGGGAAATAGGGATGCCACAAAACGGCCACAGATGGCGGGTGCAGTGGCGGCGGGGTCTGATTTTGTGATTTTAAGCTCGGATAATCCACGGCATGAAAATCCCGAAAGCATAATCGCCGATGCACTGCCGGCCATAGAGCGCAGTGGCACACCCCATAAGGTCATAACAAATCGTTATGAGGCAATATTGTGGGCATTACAAAACCGCAGACAGGATGATTTACTACTGCTGGCCGGCAAGGGGCATGAGGATTATCAGGTGCTTTTTGAGGAAACAATATATTTTGACGAAAAAGTAATCGTGCAGGAGGCACTGGGTGGGATTAAGAGCGAAATGTAAAGGATATATCACCTGTCACCACGCATCTTTTTCCACCGAAGGAGAACACAATGCATAATATAACATTGCAGGAGCTGTGCGAGGCTATAGGCTGCAAAACGACCCTGTCTCATCAAATAAAGAGTATTTGCACCGACACAAGGGCACTAACACCCGATTGCCTGTTTGTGGCACTGGTGGGGGAGCACTTTGACGGTCACGACTTTGTGGGGAAGGCGCTGGCGGGTGGTGCTGTGGCGGCGGTGGTGCAAAGAGCAGTTGAGGGGATACCCCATGAGCGACTTCTCACAGTGCCCGATACCGAGGCGTCTCTGCTGAAAATGGCCACCTGCTATAAAAATAAATTTGAAGATTTACACATTGTAGGGGTGACAGGCAGTGCCGGTAAAACCACATCAAAGGAGTTTATAGCCTGTGTATTGCAAGCCGGCTTTGCCACCCATAAGAACGAGGGCAACATGAACAACGAGATAGGCGTGCCGGCGACGGTGTTTGCCCTAAAGCCTACACATGAGGTTGCGGTCATAGAGATGGGGATGCAGGGACTTGGGGAAATTCATGACCTGTCGGCCGCACTTTGCCCCGACATTGGGGTTATAACAAATGTGGGGGTTGCCCATCTTTTACAGCTGGGTAGTCGAGAGAATATACTCAGGGCAAAACTTGAGATGCAGGATGGTATGCCCGATGGTGCACCGCTGTTTTTATGCGGGGACAACGACCTTTTATCCGAGGTGGAAATTCCCCGCCTACGTGTTATACTGTATGGTATAGACAATCCGACCTGCGCAATACGTGGGAGTGATATTAGGGAGGATGGACTGTGTACCACCTTTACAATAGAGGCCGAGGGGGCAAGTTATGAGGCTAATATACCCTGTCTTGGGCGACACAATGTACAAAATGCACTTGTGGCCTTTGGTGTGGGTAGGGAGCTTGGTATACCACCGACCGACTGTATAGAGGCGCTGAAAAATTATGAGCCGTCGGGTATGCGTCAACGCATAGTGCAAAAAAACGGCATAGTGGTGGTCGAGGACTGCTACAATGCCAACCCCGATTCCATGAAGGCGGCACTGGGCACACTCAAAACCTATCCCTGCACAGGGCGACGAATTGCGGTATTGGCCGATATGCTCGAATTGGGTGAAGTGGCCGAACAAAGTCATATGGATGTGGGAGTGCTTGCAGCCAGGAATTCCGACATGCTGTTTTGTTATGGCCAATATGCCGACATTATGGCCGAGGCTGCCCGCCAAGAGGGGTTACAGGTTGTGCCATGTGAAGATTTGCCCGAACTTGAAAAGGCGCTGGCAGATCAGGTCGAGGTGGGTGATGTTGTGTGGTTAAAGGCAAGTTATGGTATGAAGTTATGGGAATCACTCGGCGCACTGTACGAGAAATTTTCGTGAGATTAAACAGGACAAAAGGAGCAAAGACGTATGAACAGTTGGATGATAATAACGGCCGTGGTGGCCTTTGCGGTGAGTGCGATTTCGGGATTTATATTGGTGCCGTGGCTTCGCCGCCTAAAGTACGGCCAAACCATCCTTGACATAGGCCCCAAATGGCACCAAAAAAAGCAGGGAACCCCCACCATGGGGGGTATCATGTTTGTGCTGGGCATAGCGGCGGCGGTGGCGGTAGGGTATCTACCCATGGCGCAGGCCACTGGGCTTGCCGACAGGGTCGACGCCGACATGATAAATGCCCGCATATTCTACGGCATGATTATGGCGCTGCTTTTTGGGCTTGTGGGTTTTTTGGATGACTATATCAAGGTGGTAAAAAAGCAGAACATGGGGCTGAGTGCGAGGCAAAAACTCGTGATGCAGTTTGCGGTATCGACGGCATATGTGGCGGCTATGAGCATATACGGCGGGCTATCTACTGTGATCGATATACCGTTTTTCGGGCAAATCGACATGGGACTGCTATTTTATCCCTTTGCGGTGTGTATAATTATCGTCGGTACTGTGAATGCAGTCAATCTGTCTGATGGACTTGATGGTCTTGCCTCCTCACTTGTGTTTGTGTCGGCGGTATCGTTTTTAGTTATGGCAGGTCTCTTACAGCTTTGGGGTATCAGCCTTATGGCGGCGGCACTGGCGGCAGGATGCATAGGCTTTTTGGTATGGAATTTCTACCCCGCCAAGGTGTTTATGGGGGATACAGGCTCGCTGTTTTTGGGCGGGATGCTCGTGGCGATAGCTTTTGGTATGGGACTGCCCATATTTTTAGTACCTGTTGGCATAATATTTATCATAGAGGCCTTGTCGGTTATAACTCAAACCCTCTACTTCAAGGCCACAGGGGGCAAACGTATATTTAAGATGGCTCCCATACATCACCACTTTGAGATGAGCGGCCTTAGTGAGGTGCAAATCGTAGGGTTGTTCTCCCTCATCGGAATCATAGGCGGAGGTCTTGGGATTTGGGCCGCCACAATGATATAAGCACGCCAATTTGAAAGGAGACCTGCTGTGTGCCAAGACGAGAGAACTTAGGGCAAGATAAAAACATAAAGGCACAGCGGGGTGTGGTAGATGCCACATTTTTGGTGCTCATTTTCATAATTTTGACCTGTGGGCTTATAATGATGTTCTCGGCAAGCTATGCCTATGCATATTACTACTACGGCAACAGTTTTTACTTCATTACACGTCAACTTTTGTTCGCAGGCATAGGTATCACGGCCATGTTTGTGGTATCGTTTATCGATTATCACATACTGCACCGATTGGCACTTCCCATTATGGCGGTATCGGTGATACTACTGGTGGTGGTGCTTTTTATGCCCGAAGTAAAAGGGGTGCACCGCTGGATAGACCTCGGTTTTACCACATTCCAACCCTCCGAGATTGCAAAGTTTGCCGTCGTGGTGCTATTTGCACACTTTATATCGATTTATTACGCTAAGATGCATACCTTCAAATTCGGGATATTACCATTTGTGATTGTACTGGCGGTCATAGTGGGGCTTTTGATGCTCGCCCCTCACCTTTCAGCCACGGTGTTGATATGTGGCCTTGGGGCTATTATGATGTTTGTGGGTGGAAGTAATCTCAAATGGTTCGGCCTTGTGGGGGTTGCAGGGGTGCTATGCATAGGTATACTTGCCACAAATGAGGATATCATATCCTACGCCACCAACCGATTCGCCTACTGGCTCGACCCACTGTCCGATGCCCAAGGCTATGGCTATCAAACCCTACAGTCACTTTATGCCATCGCCTCGGGGGGACTGCTCGGACTTGGCATAGGTCAATCCCGTCAAAAATACCTATATCTCCCCGAACCGCAAAACGACTTTGTTTTTGCAATAGTTTGTGAGGAACTGGGCTTTGTGGGGGCAGTGTTTATCATAATACTGTTTGGACTACTCATCTGGCGGGGATTTGTCATAGCCGCCAAGGCCAAGGATAGATTCGGTGGTATGTTGGTGGTGGGGCTCACGGCACAACTCGGACTACAGGTTATACTCAACATCGCCGTGGTGACAAACACCATCCCCAACACAGGTATCAGTATGCCGTTTTTCTCCTACGGTGGCACGGCACTTGTAATGTTACTGGCTCAAATGGGGGTCATATTGTCGGTATCACGCCAAAGCTCGCTGTTTAAGGAGTAGCAACACAGAAAGAGAGGAGGAGTGTCATGAAAATATTATTTGCTTGCGGTGGCACAGCGGGGCATATAAATCCGGCCTTGGCGGTGGCCGACACCATACGCCAAAAACACCCTGAGGCCGATATACAGTTTATCGGAAATCCCAAGGGCATGGAGGCAAAACTCGTGCCGGCGGCAGGCTATACATTTCATCCCGTGGCGGTCATGGGACTTCAGCGAAGGGTTACCCCCCGCAATATATACCTCAACGCCAAGTCGGCATGTCTTCTCCTGGTAGCGCCCTCCAAAATCCGAAAAATTTTGCGAAAATTTGCACCACAGGTCGTGGTGGGTACAGGGGGGTATGTCAGTGGCCCTGTGCTTTATACCGCCCACCGCATGGGCATAAAAACCCTCACCCATGAGCAAAATGCCTACCCGGGTATCACCACAAAGGCTCTTAGCGGTAAGGTCGATAGGGTGCTACTGGCCGTGGAGGATGCAAAAAGCCGTCTACCCGACACACGTGAATATATCATAACCGGAAACCCTGTGCGCAGTGAGGTGTTTACGGCCGATAGGGAGTCCGCCCGCCGCCGTTTTGGGGTAGAGGGTAGAATATGTATACTCTCGTTTGGGGGAAGTCTTGGGGCGGCCAAGATAAACGAGGCCATGGCCCACCTCATAGCCAAGAGTAGCAGGGGAGAGGACATACACCATATCCATGCCACCGGTGCGAATGGGGTGCAGGAGATGCCCGAGATGCTCCAAAAACTCGGTGCTAACTATATAGAAAATCCACATGTAGATATCAGAACCTATATTGGGGATATGCACGACTGTCTGGCGGCGGCCGATCTGGTCATATGTCGTGCAGGTGCCATAACCCTTAGCGAACTACAGGCGGCGGGACGAGCTTCGGTGCTTATACCCTCGCCGAATGTGGCCGAAAACCATCAGTACCACAACGCTATGGCACTCGGCCGCAGAGGTGCGGCAATAGTGCTTGAGGAAAAAGAACTCACAGGGGAAAAACTGTGTGAGATTGTGGGGGAACTTCTGGCCACCCCCGGACGTCTGAGAGAGCTTGGGCAAAAGGCAAAGGAAATGGCGGTGAGCGATGCAAGCGGACGAATATATAAAGAGATAATGGCACTATATAAATAATCCACAGGATTATTTATGACTAATGGCTAATGGTGAATGACTAATGACTATGGTATAAAAATCAGAGATTTTTATTATTTTACAAATCGTTTTGCGTAGCAAAACACCATAGTCTTTCACCTTTAGTCTTTAGTCTTTAGTCCTTAGTCGGTTTAGATGCCGCCCTACGGGCATGGCAAATTTATATTAGCACAGCTAATATAAAGTGATATACACCTGCAAAGACGTTTTGGCATAGGATGTTGTAACGGGGAGGAAAGTTGTTTTGTGCCGTAGGGCAAAACACACCTCCTGCCAAGTCCTGAGAAAGGATGTAGCGTCGATGCAAAACTATATAATCCACGGAGGAACACCTCTGCAGGGGCAACTTGATATCCATGGGGCAAAGAATGCGGCACTACCGATTTTGGCCGCCACACTGCTGTGTGACAAGGCAGTCCTACATAACTGTCCCCGCCTCACCGATGTCGAGGCCGCCTGCAATATTCTTCACTATCTCGGATGCACCACCCACCGCCATGGCGACGTGGTGGATATATCATTTGATGGCAAGGGTGATTTTCGCATACCCGATACTCTCATGCGTGCCATGCGCTCCTCTATCGTGTTTTTGGGGGCGGTGGTGGCACGGTGGGGTCGTGCCGAGCTAAGTATGCCCGGCGGATGTGAGCTTGGCCCCCGCCCCATTGATATGCACCTGTCCTCTCTGCGCAAATTGGGGGTAGAGGTACAGGAGGGGGGAGGCCTACTAAAATGCAGTGCCCCAAACGGACTGCATGGGGCAAAGATAACCCTACCATTCCCCAGTGTGGGTGCCACAGAGAATGTTATATTGGCTTCCTGCCTTGCCAAGGGACATACAGAACTGCACAACGCCGCCCGTGAGCCCGAGATTGTGGATTTGGTGGAGTTTTTATCGGCTTGTGGGGCCAACATCGCCATAATGCCCGATGGCAGTATACATGTCGAGGGGGTAAAAAAACTATCGGGATGTGAGTACAGTGTCATCCCCGATCGCATTGCGGCGGCCACTTATCTCAGTGCGGCGGCGGCCACGGGGGGAGAGATAGAACTCGGGCGCACACGCCCCGATCATCTTGAGGCGGTGTTGCCACTTTTTGAGGAGGCGGGATGTAAGATATATACCGAGGGGGACAAAATCACCCTTAAAGCACCTAAACGGCTTTTGGCACTGCGAAGCGTGCGAACTATGCCCTATCCCGGCTTTTGCACCGATGCACAGTCGATAATGCTGGCCATGTCATGTGTGGCCGAGGGCACATCGGTGTTTATCGAGACGATATTTGAGAGCAGATATAAGCAGGTGGGGGAACTTGTGCGCATGGGTGCCGATATAAAGGTGGAGGGACGCATGGCGGTGGTGCAGGGTGTATCACAGCTACAGGGCGCACAGGTGAGTTGCACCGATTTGCGAGGTGGTGCAGCCCTTGCCATAGCAGCTCTCGCCGCTCGTGGGGAAAGTCGTCTGGACTGTGTACATCATATAGACCGAGGCTATGAATATTTTGTTGATAACTTAAAGAAATTAGGGGCACAGATTGCGATTGGGTGATCTGTGTCCGCCTCCCACCACCTGTTATCCAAGGGGGATAAAACCAAATGAAACAAAGAATGATTAACAATATACCCGACGGCAGAGCCACCGAGCAAATGGCAAGACAAAATGCGAGAAGAAAGTCGTCAAAAAAGGACAAGCCTCGCCGTCGTCGCCGTCGCAGAGGCAACTTTTTCTTGCACTACATGCTTATTTTAGTGGTGCTTATAACCGTTGTGGTTGTGTTGTCTCTCACGGTGTTTTTTAAGATAGAGAACATAACGGTACAGTATCCGCAAGTGACGACACAGGACAATACCGACGATACGACAGAAGATGACGACAGTCTGATATCCCAAAGTGAAGTGCATTACAGCGAGGAAGACATAAAGGCCGAGTTGGGTATAGCGTTGCAGGACAATCTGTTTTTAGCCGACTTAGAACGTGCTCGTCAAAACTTGATAAATGAGTTTTCTTATATCAACGATGTCAAACTCACCCGAGAATATCCCCCCGAGATAATTGTTGAAGTGAGCTATGCAAATCCGATAGCGGGATTTGGGGATTATGCCCAGGGGTACACACTTATAAGTCGTGAGGGACGCATATTGGAGATGGGGGCGGATTTACCTGCGGGGGTGATACCGATTGTGGGATGGCAGCCACCATCCGAGTTGGAGACGGGAGACTACCTCCAAGACCTACCCGAGGAGCCAACAGATACGCAGCTACAGCAGGCCGAAACCTCCAAGGAGATCATGCTGATGGCGAGCTATATTGTGGATGGGATGGCACAAACAGGACTCACAGCCCAGCAGGTGGATTTAAGTGACCGTTATAACATTGTATTTCATTACAGTCCTGATATCACCGTAGAGTTTGGCAGTGAGGGCGACTTAGTTCATAAGATGGAGTTTGTAAAAGAGATAATAGACACACAGCTCGAGGAGAATTTTGTGGGGACGATATATGCCGAGCAAAGTGGCAGAGTGTGGGTTGATCCACAGGATGCCCCACCGATAGATTACGGCATACCCGAGCATTATGTGTTTGATGAGCTCACCGGCACATATGTTGATCCGGCTACACTTACACCCTCCTCGTCTTCCTCCGATGAGCAGGTGCAGACGAGTGACGACGAACAAGACGAGCAGTCGGACAGTGAATAGTTACAGGAGTAATATGGGCGTAAAAACAGGGTAAAATTTGCATCAAAAGGAAATATTATCCTATTTGTGATGTATATATGCAAAAAAAATGACTGTGGGACAATAAAAAACACAATATCTATTGATTTGTGCATTAAAATCTGATAACCTTATGTGGAGTATAGTTGAGATAATTTAATGAGGGTGTCAAAAGGACAAAGATTGCAAAATTTCTGCTTGGGAGGATAACTAAGTGAACAATATGAACATCGACTTGGACGGCGATTTTGCCCCGGTTGTATCCATAAAGGTGATAGGAGTAGGTGGCGGTGGCGGCAATGCTGTAAATCGCATGATAGATTCGGGTATGAGCAGTGTCGCCGAGTACATCTCTATCAACACCGACCGTCAAGCACTGCGCTTTTCCAAAGCCACATATAAAATTCATATAGGTGAGCGAGGCATAGGCGCGGGTGGCATCCCCGCCGCAGGCGAGAAGGCTGCCGAGGATAGCAAAGAGGAGATTGCCGCCACAATCAGAGGCAGTCAGATGGTGTTTATCACGGCCGGCATGGGCGGTGGCACAGGCACAGGTGGTGCGCCCGTCGTGGCACGTATCGCCAAGGAGCAGGGCATTTTGACAGTTGGCGTGGTGACAAAGCCTTTTGAGTTTGAGGGTCGCCACCGTAGCGAGCAGGCCGAACAGGGTATTAGTGCCCTACGTGAACATGTGGACGCACTGCTTGTTATCCCCAATGATAGATTGCAGTTTATAACCGAGGAAAAAATCACTTTGATGAACGCCTTTACGGCGGCCGACGATGTACTGCGTCAAGCGGTGCAGAGTATATCCGATCTTATCAATATTCCCGGCGTTGTCAATGTTGACTTTGCCGATGCCACCGAAGTGCTGCGAAATGCGGGATATGCCCACATGGGTATGGGACAGGCCACTGGGGATAAGAAGGCCGAGAAAGCCGCCCAGTCGGCTATATCGTCGCCCCTTCTCGAGACTTCTATCAACGGTGCAAAGGGTGTTATTATCAACTTTATCACCTCGCCCGATGTTAGCCTTGAGGATATAAACATCGCCTCATCCATGATACATGACGCTGCCCACAAGGATGTAAATTACATTTGGGGTGTGGCATTTGACGAGAGCATGACCGACGAGATGAAGGTGACGGTCATCGCCACGAACTTTGAGAATGACGACCTCCCGGGCTACAGCATTCCAAAAGTGCCATCTGCCGATTTGGGCACAGAACAGGACAGCTCCGAGGATGACCTACCCGACGCTTTGAGCGATCGAAACGACGGCGAGGACATCGAGTTTGACAGCATTTTGGATTTGTTTAACAACAAGGATAGATAAAAGTTATCTCCCGCCGCAGTGTGCACTGTGACGGGAGATTTTTTGTGTTAATATAATGTTGTTAGGCCTACACCACAAATAGTAAAACAAGCAGATAATGGCAAAGACTGCCCAGCAATACAAACATGTGGAAGAAATCGTGGTGGGTGAATTTGGGGGAGAAGTTTGGTTTTTTGATGCCATAAATCACACCGCCGGTCGTGTAGGCGACGCCACCACCCACAAGCAGTGCTATAGCAGGTGCGCTCATGCTGTTAAGCGCCGATAAGTCCACGAGGATAAACCACCCCATCAGCAGATAAAGGCCGGTATAAAGTAGGCGTGGAGCCGAAAACCACAGCAGTTTTATGGCGATTCCGGCGAGGGCAATCGACCAAATGATGATGGTGAAAAGCGAGGCCTTTTCGGGGGGATAAAACCGCAATATCACGGGGGTGTAGCTTCCTGCGATTAGCACATATATCATGGCGTGGTCGAGTTTTCGTAGTAACATATTAACTCGCTCGGTGGAGCTTACAAAGTGATAAACAGCGCTGGCCGAATATAGCATGACTAAGGAACAACCAAATATAGCAGCTGCCACCAAAAGCTCGGTGGGCTTTGCAGTCAAAAAACCTTTAAGCACAAGCCCCACCGTACCGAACAAAAATACGCAGGCACCTAAAAGGTGGCTAAAACTGCTCAGAGGATCTTTTGCACGAGAAAAGTAACACGACACAACATAACACCTACTTTATAATCATATTATATAGTAATGAAAACTATATTATGATGAGATGATACCACATATAAAATGATAATGCAATAGAAACTTGATTTTTATTACAATATTTTATATTATAGTATGTAGATGACGATAATTTTGCGATGAGGCCAGAGAAAGGCAGAGAGATAACATGGATTTACAAAGCTATATGAGCCGTGCCGAGATACCACCCGAAAAAATACCCGATATAGATCTATACATGGATCAAATAATCACACTGCTTGATACCGCCCTCGAGGAAAATAAGCGCACCGACAGCGATAAAATCATGACCAAAACCATGATAAACAACTACTCAAAAGATGGTCTATTAAAGCGTATCAAGGGAAAAAAGTATTCTAAAGAGCACATACTTATGATGCTACTGATATACAACCTAAAACAAAGCATGTCGGTGCAGGATATAAGCAGACTATTTGAGGGGCTTGACCGACAGATTTCGGACGCTGGGGGACGGTATAACCCCCGAGAGGTGGATAATCTCTATCGCTGTGTGGTATCACTCGGAAGCCGTGTCGGTAGTAGCCTGCCCGATTACATTGGGGAGCTCATCCACAGCGATAAGCAGACAAAACCTGAGGAGCATGTGCAAACCATATTGGCGCTTAGTACGATTTCGGCATTGTGTCAAAATGCGGCCGGGCGTATGATCGATGAATATTATCCCCCAAACAACCCTAAAAATGCATAAAAGATACCCCCTACGTTGTGTATAACACCATAGCGTAGGGGGTAAAAGTTTTAAATCTAATCCTTCTCGGAATTTTTGGCCACCGATAGCGACTGCACAAAATGTTTGGCGGTGCGTGGACTGCGTCCGCCACTGCGTATGGCAAAAGCCTCGGCGCGTGTGAACAGCTCTTCACAGGGCATGTCAATGCCGTACTTTTTGGCAAAATGCTCGACAATCTCTTGGTAACTTTCCCTATCGGGGGATTGAAAGGTGATGGTCATGCCAAAACGTGCCGACAAGCTAAGCACCTCCTGCATGGTATCGCCCAGGTGCAGTTCATCTCCCTCACGGTCGGAGAAATTCTCCTTGACAAGGTGGCGACGGTTGCTGGTGGCGTATATGATGCAGTTGGAGCCGGTGGCCGCCACACTGCCCTCTAATACCGCTTTGAGTGAGGAAAAGCTGTCATCATTTTTATTAAAACTTAAATCATCGATAAATAGTATAAATTTTAGGGGATTGCCCGCAAGCTCTTCAAGCAAAGAGGGGAGACACACCAAATTCTCTTTTTTAAGCTCTATCAGGCGCAGCCCCTGTGATTTATAATGGTTGAATATTGCCTTTATGGTGGCGCTTTTGCCGGTGCCGGCGTCACCGTAGAGCAGTAGGTTGTTGGCAGGGCGATCGCTGACAAATTCGGCGGTATTTTGTAGCACAATCCCTCTCTCCCGCCCATAACCGCACAAGTCCGAAAGCTGTTGGGTATCGGGGTGAGGCACGGGGCAAAGCCCTCGACGATCAAATAAAAATGCATCATATTTGGCAAAAACGCCGTAGCCGGTAGTTTTAAGTTCGGACAGCCTCGAATTATAAAACTTTAATAAATTTATGTCATGAATCTCCCATCGGGGGGCTTTATCCGAGTGTGGGAGGTGTGCTGTGATTTCCCCGCAGTCAAGGGTGGCCAGCTCCTGCAAAATATGCAGGTCATTTTCAAGGGCGTTTTGGAGGAGGGGGTCCAACTTTTGCCCCGCACCCACCCCACGTATATAAAAATTTTCATCCTCACCCACAAGTGTGCAGATATAATCGGTAATACATGAAGTTCTTTTATACAGTTCGGCAACGGCCCGGCCGTAAATGTAAGGGGCATTCTCAGCTTTTTTTATATCTATACTACCGCTATACTCGGCCAATTTTCGCAATGAAGTGATGACAGGGTCGTCCAAAAGCGAACGAAATACGGTGAGATAATCAAGATTTTTTATAATACCTACAAACTTCTTTTCCATGGGAACCTCTCCAATCCATCCTAAAAATATGGGTCTAAACCTTTATACTTGCCCATTTACCGCTTGCAAAGCGGATTCCACCGAGCAAAAGGCGTAAAAACTGATCTATTAGGAGTGCTATCCAAGCACCCACAAGCCCAAAACCCAATGGGTAACAAAGCACCCAAGATAACACAGGCCTTATGCCGCCGATGGTGATAAGCGACATCACTGCGACAAAATTTACATCCCCGGCGCCCCGCAGTCCTCCCGCATATATGGCGGCCGACACCTGACCAAGGCAGGCAAATCCGGCTATGAGCATAAGCGGTTCGCACAGTGTGAGCATATCGGGCGAGCTATCAAAGGCCGAGATGATAGGTATGCGCAGTGATATAAATATTACACAGAGTGCGGCAGAGACCACAAGGCCGAGCCGTTGACCGATTTGCCCGTAAATCGTGGCCAAATCGGGGCGCCCCGAGCCGAGATTTTGACCAATCAATGAGGCAGAGGCCACCCCGAGGCCGTCGCCGAGTGAAAAAGAGATGATAAGGGCATTCATGGCTACCTGATGTGCGGCAAAGGCGAGGGTACCAAGTTCTGCCACAATTTTGGAGTAGGAGAAAAAGCCAACACGCAAGATAAGCTGTTCAATCAGCGCACCCTTGGCCACCTTAAAGACAGCGCCCACGGTTTCTTTGTCAAACTTCCATGACATAGAAAGGCCAAGTCGCAAAAAGTCATTATGGCCGAATACCGAGTAGAAGGACATTACGCAGGCCACGACATTGCCAAGTACAGTAGCTATGGCCGCACCCGCCACCCCCCAAGCGGGGAAACCGAGGTTGCCGCCTATGAGCAGGTAGTTAAATATCATGTTTATAACATTGGCGATGAGGTTTGTACGCATCGACACTTTGGTGTTACCTATCCCACGTTGTGCGGCGTTTATGGTGAGGCTTAGCGATAGAAAGATATTACCCATTACAATTATGCGAAAATACAGCACCGCATTATGGATGACATCTTCCTGTGCCCCCGCAAATTCGAGTAGCTGTGGGGCAAAGGTGAAAGCCACTGCCCCCACAAACAGCGACAGGCCGGCCGAAAGCAGTATACCTTGGCGCAAACAACGGTTGGCCGACATGGGATCATCCTGGCCACGCCGTCTGGCCACCACGGCGGTGACCCCCACATTAAGTGCCGTTATTATGGCAATCACGATGAAGCGGGGTTGTGTAGTGATACCCACAGCGGTTATGGCTTCATGCCCGAGTGAACCTACCATCACGGTGTCTATTGCAGATATGAGCGCCACCAAGAAAAATTCAAGGGCCGAGGGCCAAGCGACAGCGAGGTTGGTGCGGTAGGCCTGTTTTGTGGAGGGTAGCTCTCCGCAGACACGCTGGGCAGGTATCATATTTTCCACTGCAAACAATCTGCGAAACATCGCCCCGCCCCCTTATAAATTAAGTCCCATGTATTATAACACAATGGGGGTTGTTTTTGTAGCAAGTAGGCACCAAAAACCGCTAAAAAGCATAGTATATGTAAAAAAGTGGGGAGATGGTGTTGTGGCACACCTGATGGTGGTCTTTGGCGGGGTGATTGTGATATGGGGGGCATACATATTTGCAAAGACGATGTGGGAGTGCTTTGCTCGGGAAAAACAACAGAGTATACCATTTTTTATACTGCTGAAAAGGCAAACAGATGAGGCGCACATGGGTGCGACTATACGCCGTCTCAATATACAGCCCCGCCCCTTACCGCTACAGGTGATAGTGCTATGCGACGGCGTAGAGGGCGAGGTGCGGGAACGATGTAGGTTATTTTGTCGATGTCGGGGAATTCCATTTTTAGAGGAGAGATTTTAAGGGCAATTAGGAATTTAGTAATTATTGTATCGCTACGCGATGGATTTTTAATTAAGGGCATAGGGCGCAAGGCGGTGCATCCCCCCCGCTTTTCCGTGTAGGGGGCGGCGCCGGTGCGCACGTACATCAGCCCGAGGGCAAAGCGACGCCCACGGGCAACAGTACGCACCCACCACCCCCACCCCCCACCCAAAAAATCGGGGCGGGGGGTGGTTTGCGATAAATTCCCACATTTTCGGGCGGGTATGGAAACCTGCCCCTACACGGCCCTTATCTATCTCCTGTGCTCTGTCTTCTAATAGCCCCGCCCTACGCTAGCCTTATCTAACCTCGTCGTTTAAATAGGGAAAGAATACAATTAGTGCGATATTTTACGATGACGTGTTTATACTGACGACACCCCTCACAAAA
>CAYJGR010000011.1:0-15107 GCA_964370005.1 uncultured Oscillospiraceae bacterium | reverse complement strand
AAAAATCCAACATTTAACGGGAATAGACCAAAGTGACTACTCAAAAATAGAAAACGGCAAGAGATATTATACTTTTGAGCAGTGCCGAAAGATAGCGATAGCCCTTGACACAAGTATGGACTATTTGGCGGGATTGACCGACGAAAAAACACCTCACCCCCGCAGTAGGAACTACGAAAAATAATAAAAATTTCACCACGCTAAACAGCTAAAAATCCCCTATATTTATGCGGTTTTTTGAGGGTTTAGAGTTATACACACATGTATATTTTGCATAATTATAAAATTTAGGGGTTGACATTTTGGGAGTTATATGATTATAATATACCAAACCGATGAAGCGGAGATTAAACCAAAAGCGCACTCACAGAGAGTCGGGGGTAGCTGGGAACCCGATAGAAATGCGAATTGGCAAATGGACCGCCGAGGGCGGGGTGAAAGGGATGGATATCCCGAGTATCCTACGACGTGAGCTCACGTTACAGAGCAGGGGGTGTGATGGCACTCCACAGAGGGGTTATACTATACGGGTATAACAAACAAGGTGGCACCGCAGATTGCTTTTAGCGTCTGTCCTTGATTATTCAAGGATGGGCGTTTTTTGTTTTAAATTTTTATACGGAGGTGTGGTTATGAAAAAATCATATTACATAACATTACAGATGGATTCCCGATGGCGATGGCGGGATTAAGTAGGATATTTCTAACCAAACTAACAATAAACTTGATTAAAGAAAGAGGTAACCAAAATGAAAAACAATATTAAAAAGCTCCTAAGCATTATCGTTTGTCTTATGCTCTGTGTCAGCATGTTCACCGCCTGTGGTGGGACAGAAACTCCCGCCGAACCCGAAACATCGGCCGCTGATAACACTTCGCAGGATACCCCTGAGGGTGAGATGCTCAAAATCGGCATCATTCAGATTGTAGAGCACCCCTCGCTGGACGAAATTCGCACCGCATTTATGGCCGAGATGGCCGCCGCAGGTTATGACGAGAGCCGTGTGACCTACGACTATCAAAACGCCCAGAACGAGATGAGCAACGTCACCACCATCTGCCAGAAGTTTGTGGGTGATGAAGTTGACATGATAGTGGCCATCGCTACCCCCTCTGCACAGGGTGCGGCCGCCGCTACCTCAGATATCCCCATTATCTTCTCGGCTGTAACCGATCCCGTAGCCGCTGAGCTTGTGGCCTCTCTCGATGCCCCCGGCGGCAACATCACCGGCACATCTGATATCATCCCTGTCGAAGAAATCTTTGACCTCGCCGCCGAGCTGACCCCCGATGCCCAGAGCTACGGTTTCATCTACAACCTCTCCGAGATCAACTCTGTATCGGTAATCGAGCAGGCCAAAGCACACCTTGATAGCATTGGAATTCCCTACGAGGAAGCCACCGTGGCCAACATCGGCGAGCTGACCACCGCCGCCGAGAGCCTTGTGGGCAAGGTAGATGCCTTCTTCAGCCCCATCGATAACACTGTGGCCAGCGGCATGGTGACCGTGGCCGATATCGCCGCCACAAACGGCATGCCCTACTATGTCGCCGCCGACTCGATGGTGGCCGACGGCGGTCTTGCCACCGTGGGTGTAAACTACACCGACCTTGGCAAGCAGACTGCAAGCATGGCCGTTGAGGTGCTTGAGGGTGCAGACACCGCCACAATGCCTGTACAGACCATGGAGAACTACGCCGTAACGGTCAACGAGGAGACCGCCACCGCCATCGGCGCAGATGTAAGCGCATATTTGCAGTAGATGATACAAACCACATGCATACTTATCCCACCTGCGTCCTTTGCAGGTGGGATGGTAAAGTTTTAGTCCACCCTTTACAAAAGGTGGCAGGGGTTTGGGGACGGCGTCCCCAAGGTCTTAGAACTGTACAGAATGGAGCATTATTATGACCTTATTTGCACTGAGAGGTGCTGTGGAAGTCGGCATGATTTACGGACTTGTCGCCTTGGCGCTTTACATCTCATATCGCACATTGGATATCGCAGATTTGACAGTTGACGGCAGTTTTGCCCTCGGTGCGGCCGTCACCGCCACCCTTACGGTCAATGGTCACCCTGTGTTGGGACTGTTTGGGGCGATGCTTGCGGGCGTGGGTGCCGGATTTGTCACAGCATTTCTCCAAACCAAAATGAAAGTGCAACCCATATTGGCCGGCATCATCACCATGACCGGCCTATATTCCATAAACATAATGGTAATGGGCAACAAAAGTAACCTACCCATGGCCAGAGATGATACCATTTACACCCTCACCGAGAATTTGGCGGGGGAATGGAGCCGTGCACTTATCATATTTGCCATAGTGGCGATCATGTGCATCGGGGTGATTTTCTTTTTCCGCACCACTTTAGGACTGTCGGTACGGGCTACAGGTGACAACAAGGACATGGTCAGTGCCTCCTCCATAAACCCCGCTTTTACCACCACGGTGGGGCTTTGCCTTGCCAATGCCACGGTGGGACTGGCGGGTGCGATGTTTGCCCAATATCAAAAGGTGGGTGATTCAACCTCGGGCACAGGTACGGTGGTCATAGGCCTTGCCTCGCTTATAATCGGTGAGGTCATCGTGGGCAAGAAGAGTGTGCCCCGCAGGGTAGTGGGGGCGGTAGTGGGGGCGATTGTCTACCGCATAATCATAGCCGCCGCCCTCTCGGCCTCGATCTCGGCCTCCAACCTCAAACTCGTGTCGGCCATAATAGTTGCCGTAGCCATAAGCTACCCCGCCATAAAGGAAAGAGTACAACTGTACATCGCAAGGAGAGGAGGCGGGGCAAAATGCTGAAACTTGATGGTATAAAAAAGGTATTTAACCCAAACTCTGTCAACGAAAAGGTTGTATTTACAAATCTTGATCTGCACATCGATAAGGGGGAATTTGTTACCATCATAGGGGGTAACGGGGCGGGCAAATCCACCCTGTTTAACCTTGTGGCAGGCAATTTCTATCCCGATGCTGGCAGGATAGTCCTTGATGGGCAGGACATCACCTATATGAAGGATTATAAGCGTGCCACCCAAATTGGCAGACTGTTTCAAGATCCACTGCGGGGCACAGCCCCCTCTATGACCATTGAGGAAAACATGTCACTTGCCCACCGTCGCAGTGCTCACAAGAGTTTTGCATTTGGGATATCTTCGTCGGAGCGTTCCTATTATAGGGAACGACTTGCCATGTTGGGATTGGGGCTTGAGGATCGCATGAAAAGCAAAGTAGGACTGCTTTCGGGGGGACAACGCCAAGCCCTTACACTGCTCATGGCCACCCTGGTCACCCCAAGACTTCTACTGCTTGACGAGCACACCGCCGCCCTTGACCCTGCCACGGCCGAGAAGGTGCTGGACGCCACCACAAAGATTGTGGCCGAACATGGCATCACCTGCATGATGATAACCCACAACATGTCGGCCTCACTCAAGCTGGGTAGCCGCACCCTCATGATGGACCAAGGTGAAATTGTGCTGGACATAACAGGGCAGGAGCGCGCCGACATGACGGTGCAAGGTCTGCTCGATCGCTTTCGCCAAAAGAGCCACAAGGAGCTGGATAACGATAGAATGCTGCTTGAATGAGCTGAAAATAAAAAAGGCACAAAAGGCAGTGCCAAGGCCGATAGTATCACTTATCGACGGATATGTGTTAAGAGCATATGGGCGATTGAGGGTGCTTGTCTCGCATCTTTCACGCTCATGGTGCGGCTTGGTGCGCACATACATGAGCCCCGCCAAAAGCACGGGCAACAAGTATGCACATCAAAACCCACCCCCTGACCGCAAAACCTGCGGACAGGGGGTGGGTTTTGATTAAGAAGCCGGAAACCGGAACATAAAAAAGGCCAAGCACACCAAAATGGTTGTCCTTGACCTTTGCCTTCTCTATCTTTTATCCTCTGTGTCCTCTAAATCAAGCGCTTCTCCCCGACCTACGACTACCATTGCCGGACAAGATGCCATTTTGCGTTATACAGTAATCAATAAATTCCTCAAACATCACAGGCTTTTGGAAGTAATAACCTTGTCCGATCTGGCATTCGAAGTCTACGAGCATTTGCAGATCTTCCTCGGTCTCGATGCCCTCGGACACGGTGATGAAATTGACTTTTTGCAGGGTGGTGATAATGGAGTCGAGCAGTACCTGACCTCTTTGGGTGCGCATGGTGTGGATAAACCCTTTGTCGAGCTTTACGGTGTCGGCCTCTATTTCATATAGCGAAATTAGGGTGGAGTAGTCACTACCGAAGTCATCTATAGCAATTTTAAATCCGGCCTGTTTTAGCATATGGATTTTTTCCATGAGCACTTTTTTATTTCGGGTAAATACCGATTCGGTCACTTCAATTTCCAACATATCGAGATGCACCATATATGTGCGAGCGATCATCAAAAGCGATTCAAGCAGACCTGGGTATAGCAGTGATGCCCTTGAAAGATTTACGCTGATGGATTTTATGCCACTCACCCTTGAGGACTTGATCATATTTAGGCATTTGCAGGCTTCTTCAAACATATAGAGGTCGAGCTTGAGTATAAAGCCGTTGTCCTCCATTACAGGAATGAACATGCCCGGGGGAATTACTTTTGATTGGTCATGCCATCTTACAAGCAGTTCGGCACCGACCACTTCGCCGGTTTTGAGGTCAACTTTTGGCTGAAAATATGGGACAAAAGCCTTTGTGGCGAGTGCATCCTGCATTTTATTGGATACAGAAATGCGATTACGTTGTTCTTGATCCATCTGTTTTGTGAACATAGCAAGGGTGTTGCCGTATTGTTTTTTCTTAGAGATTCTGGCAAAATCGGCATTTTCAATTATAGCGAAGTGATGCAGTTTGGTATCCTCGATATAGTAGACGCCGGCGCTGATATCCAAAAACTTTTTGCCGAGCAGATTTTTCCCCACTATTTCGTCGATGGGGGTTTTAGGCAGCCCACGGAACATCTGCTCTAATACGATAAATGGGATAGATTTGCAAAATATTGCAAAGTTATCATTAGAAATTCTACATATGATACCGTCATAATGTTTTACTATGGGGTTCATAACATTGACTAAGTGGGAAAGTATTTTCATCATACTTTCTTGGCCATACAGATGTGAGAAAAAACTGAACTGATCCACATCGAATGTAAGAAGCATATACTCATCCGCTTTAGCGGTGGATAATTTGCAATTCATTATTTCTGAAAATTTATTCAGATTTAGTGCTGTGGTATACTGATCATAATCGAGCTTGTTTTGAATGACCTTTCTATTACGTAGGATGTACACAAGCACGGCACCTAAGACAAGAGCATCTACCATCAATACAACTATCAATGTTTCTGTCACACAACATCACTCCAGTCAGTTATAATTATATACCTATATTGTGAAGGCTGATTTGCACACATACCTCTTTAGTGAAATAACTAGTGAAAGTAAAATTCGTAATAATGATACAATATAATCATCAATAAGTAAAGATAATTTTGGGAAAAATAATACCAATAATTTCAAAAAACATTTGTTGAAATTAACAATTATAGTGGTATGATTATCTCTTGAATAACCAACATAAACAAAAATAATCAACTTTATTATATAATTAAAACAAATTAGATTTCTGCCAATTAAGTGGACAAATGAATAAACTTGCAAAATTTACAAAAAATGTAAAACACCTGTTTAGACATTGATATATATTTTTTTTGAGTAGGCAAAACAAAAAAGTAATCCACAGAAACGGTGTGCCGGCGATATTTATCGGTTGTGATGCATATATGATACAAATATATTTAAGATTGTAGCTACACTGTTATTTATTTACTTAAAAAACCCTGCTTGTTTCTACGAATGATTTTAAGAGAGTAGAAAGCGAAAAAGCTATCATAATTTAAATGCACAAGAAAAAATGACACTGAACCCAAAATAAATTAGGTTCAGCGTCACTCTGGCGGAGAGAGAGGGATTCGAACCCTCGTCAGGGTATTAGCCTGAACACGATTTCCAGTCGTGCGCCTTAGACCAACTCAGCCATCTCTCCAAGTCTGTGCAGTTTTTGGCACAAAATAGGTGCTGACATATTATAACGCAGAAAAATATACAATGCAAGTGTTTTTGTAAAAAAAATTTAATGCATACTTTTTAAGGTTTTTGTGAAAATACCTATAGACAAATTTACCCAATTGTGAGAAAATACTTTGGTAAAGCTATGTATAGTAATGTTTCCAACCAAATAAAGTTCAAAAGAGGAGATAATGAATTATGTTTAAGTCTAAAAAAGCCACCCAAGAAACCACTTTTACCCCTGTGGACGTTGGTATGGATGTATCCACTGAGATTGAGCCCACCCCCACCGAGAAAAAAGAGCCCGCAAAGCCTATCATAGAGCCCACACCTGCCCCCGCTCCTGCACCTCTCACACCCGAGCAGGTGGCTGTTGCAGGGTTTGATACCGAGTTTACCACCACAATTTCGAGAAAATCCACCATCACAGGCGAGCTGAAAAGTGATGCCAACATAGAAATTTTTGGCACAGTAGTGGGACCTGTTTACTGCGCTACTGCCACAAAGGTGTTCGGCAAGGTAGAGGGCAATATTCAATCTGATGCACTTGTGGCCAATGGTGCTAATATCACCGGCAATATCACCTGCAAAAATGCGCTTGTTATCGGCAACAACTGTACTATCCTCGGTGATGTTGAGGGCAAGGATATCACTATCAGTGGTAAGGTTACAGGCCAAATCAAGGCCTCTAACTGCCTGACACTCATGCCCTCGGCTGTTATTATGGGCGATATGAGCACAAATCTGCTTGAAATCCACATGGGCGCGGCCCTCCAAGGTGTTGTCAAGACCGAGCGTGTGGTAAACCAAAATGAGAAAAAGGACTACCTCGAAAATAGCAGAGCAAAGTCTGTAGAACAGCCCAAGTTCGAGGAAAAGCAAGAAGAGAAAGAAACTGTTGCTGCCTCGAGTGCAGAATAAGTGTAAATCTTCACATTAAGTATCTTGAAAACCGGTCTGCTCCCCAAAGAGCGGGCCGGTTTTGTAATTAGGGGGCGAGGGTGTGTTACAACTCATTTTGGGGCGAGCCGGTACAGGGAAATCGTCGCTTTTGCAGGATAGGCTTTGCAAAAGGGTATTGCAGGGTGGCAAGGTGCTGCTTTTAGTTCCCGAGCAGTTCTCTTTTGAGAGCGAACGTGCTATATATCGCCTGCTTGGAAGTTATAATATGCAAAATGTCGAGGTAGTCAGCTTTACAAAACTTTCGGGGATGGTGTTTAGAGCCTGCGGTGGTGTGGCCGGCAGGCGTATGGACGATACTGCCCGTATGCTACTTATGCGCACTGCCCTCGATGAGGTGTCACAGCAGTTTAGCTACTATAAAAACATCGCTACCCACCCCTCATTTTTAGAGCTGATGGTGCAGACCGTGGGCAGTTTTAAGATGGCGGGTATTTCTCCCACAGGCCTGATGGAACTTGGCGGTCGTGTACACGATGAAACGTTACAAAAAAAACTTGCCGAAATATCCCTGTGTTATGAGGCCTTTGAGGCGCTGGTTGGAGTGAAGTTTGTGGACCCCTTGGACGATGTGAGCAGGGCGGCCAAACTTGCGGCAGAGAGTGGATTTTTTACAAACTATGAGCTTTATATTGACGGCTTTATGTCATTCACCGGCGCACAACTTGAGCTGTTGAGAGTCATGGTGGAGGACTGTGTTTCAGTTGATGCCGCATTTTGTGCAGATATGTCACAGCAGGGGGAACATTCGATTTTTGCCACGGCCCTTGGCAGTGCGCAGACCCTTGAGCAAATGGCCAAAACCGCCTTTGTGGAGGTGTTACCTCCTATACATCTTACCCATCCGCATAGGTTTGCAGGCGAGGGGGTAGCCACCGCCGAAGTGATACTGTCAGGAGGGGCGGTAGGGGAGCATCGCAGCTGTGAAGGCGTGGAAATATGGCAGGTGCAGCAACCCTATGACGAGGTGGAGTACACAGCCGCCGAAATATGCCGTCTTGTGCGCAAGGAGGATATGCGCTACCGAGATATAGCGGTGATTTGTCGTGACATAGAGCGCTACCGCTGGGCGGTGGAATCAGTGTTTGCACGCTATGACATACCTGTTTTTGCCGATGATGGTGTGGATGTGGAAAGTCATCCGTTTGTGCTGTTTTTGCTCTCGGGGCTGGAGGCGGTGCGGGGGCAGTATAAAACCCGTGATCTGCTACGTCTTGCTAAATCTCCCCTCATGGGGCTTGCGCCGATACAGGCCGCTGCACTGGAAAATTACTGCTATGTTTGGTCGGTGGAGGGTGCGCAGTGGGAGCAGGAGTTTAAGGGAAATCCCGATGCAGTGAGCCGGGGCACCGATGTCCACACCACCCTCGAAGAGCTGAACAAACATAGAAAAAGCATAATAAAAATCCTTGAAAAATTAAAAATGCTGTCCAGAGGGTGCACGGGACTTGAATTTGCCAAGGCCTGCCACGGTTTTTTTGTGCAGACCAAAAGTCATAAGAACTTTTTGGCATATTGTGATGCCTTGTCGCCCGCCGAGAAAAAGACCGCCTTGGAGCTGGGGCAGGGGGTTTATGATAAACTGATGGACATACTCGATATGTTCGCCACGCTGATGAAGGGTGTTAGAAAACCCTTGGGGCAGTACGTTGAACTGCTACATCGCTGTATAACACTGGCCGAGGTGGGGCAGATACCCCAAACGCTCGACCAAGTGGGTTTTGGCGATGCAAGACACATGAGACCCCATCGTCCAAAGGCGGTGTTCTTACTGGGGGCAAATACAGGGGTGTTTCCCTCGGGCACAGAGCCAAAGGGGGCGTTTTCACGGCGTGAACATGCCCTGCTCGCAGGCCTTGGGGTGGAGCTTAGCCCACCCCCCGCAAAGTCGATAGTCGAGGAGCGATTTTATTTTTACAGGGCGGCCACCGCACCCTCCCACAGGCTTTATGTGCTCTGTGCAAAGTATGGCTTAAAAGGGGAGGAGTTACAGCCATCTATGCTCTACACCAATTTGGCCGTGGGGATGAGCGATTCGGTGTGTAGCCACAAAACCGAATTGTGCCACAGGGTGACCAACCTTGCCACCGCAAGGGAGGAACTAACCCGCATATATGCCCCCGACAACCCCGAGGTGGGAAGTCTTGCGGAATTTTTAGAGCAAAACGGTCAGGGTGAGGTTTTGGCCGGTATACGCAGAGCCTACACCCCCACCGTGGCGGGCAATCTATCGGCCGAGAACGCCGTCATGATGTTTGGTAGAGATTTGCAGGTTTCGGCCACTCGGGTGGAGGAGTTTCACCGCTGTGCATTTGCATATTTTTGCAAATTCGGCCTTGGGGTACAGACTCTTCGCAAGGCGGGGTTTTCGCCGCTTGAATCGGGTTCGGTTATTCACCGTGTGCTTGAGGAGATGGTGCGTCGCCATGGGGGCAAGGCGCTTAGTGATATAGACAGCACTGTCCTACACAGCGAGATTGTGGCGATAATTGAGCAGTATTTGCAGGAGATGACAGGGGACAGCGGGGCGTTATCCTCCCGCACCCTGTACCAGTTCCACCGCATGGTCAGCATACTTGTCAGGGTGCTAAAACGCATCGGTGGGGAGTTTGCCCAAAGTTTGTTTAGGCCTGTTGGGGTCGAGGTCAGAGTGGGCGAAGGTCGTGAGGTGGAACCCTTGGGCGTCACAGCCGCTGGTGGGGTAAAGGTGTCGGTGAGGGGCACTATTGACAGGGTGGATGTCATGGCGGCACAGGGGGAGAAATACGCCCGAGTTATAGATTATAAATCAGGGGGGAAGACCTTTGACTTGACCGACGTCTATCACGGACTTAATATGCAGATGCTTATATATTTGTTTGCATTGTGCGAGGGGGGACAGGGGGAGCTTGCGGGTTGCAGTCCCGCAGGCATACTCTACATGCCGGCGGCGACGCAAATTCTCGATATGCCCCGAGAGAGCGAGCCACAGGAGGTAGCCCACCGCCATGACGAAAAACTTTGCATGAATGGACTTGTTTTGCGGGAGGAAGATGTGCTGAAAGGCATGGAGGAGGCTTTGGAGGGAAAATATATCCCAATAAAACGTCTAAAGAGTGGGGAATTGTCCTCGACAGCCTCCTTGACCGACCAAACTCAACTTGCGAGCATAAAAAAACATGTCCTAAAGCTCATGGCCGAGATGGGTGTGAAGTTAAGCGGTGGAGTTATTACGCCAAAGCCTCGGGGGAGGAAAAATAATTCACCCTGTGATTTTTGCGATTATGGTGAGCTGTGTCACCTCGAATGGCTTGCTCCACCACCGCCCTACACCACCATGAAACCCGAGGATTTTTATGCACTGCTCGATAGCGAGGAAGGGGGGGAGAGTAATGAGCGTTAAATGGACAGCCGACCAGAAAGCCGCCATAGAGGCTCGGGGGGGTGGTGTCATTGTGTCGGCGGCGGCAGGCAGTGGTAAAACGGCTGTGCTCACAAGGCGGGTGCTAAACCTTATAACTCGAAAGCAAAGCCCATCCTCACTCGACCGCCTGCTCATGGTGACCTACTCCAACGCCGCCGCCGCCGAGATGCGCCACCGCATAGGTCGGCATATAGCGCAGGAGCTACTCCAAAGCCCCGACAATGCCCATCTTATGCACCAACAGATGTTGCTTGAAAATGCCCATATATGCACCATACATGCCTTTTGTCTTGACCTGCTGCGCAATCACTTTGTGGCGGCGGGTCTAAGCGAGGATTTTCGTCTATCGGATGAGCAGGAACTTGCGGTGCTGAGAAGTGAGGTGCTGGGGGGACTGCTTGACCGACAATATGCGAGCGATAACCCGCGCTTTATCGAGATGGTCGAGCTTATATCCACCACAAAGAATGACAAGCGGGTGGAACAGACTATTCTAAAATTTTATGACTTTGTGCGCTCACACCCCTTTTATGGTCGTTGGTTGGAGGAGAAAAAAGGTCTGTATGACCCCGCAATACCATTTGTACAGTCCGAGTGGGGGCGGGTGCTACTTGACTATGCCGCCGAGGGGCTTGACTACATGGCCGACCTGCTTCAAAGCGAAGCCCGAGGCATGGACGAGCAGATAAAAACGGCCTATGGCGAGGCCTTTATGCTTGATGCCACGCTTGCACAGCAGTGGGCAGAGCTAGCACGGCGGGGCGAGTGGGATGAACTTGTGATAGGACTGCGTGGCTACAAACCCCAAAGGCTTGGGGTGCTCAAAGGCTACGAATACCCCGAGAAAAAACAAAAGGCACAGCGCAGTCGGGACAAGGTCAAGGCGTTTTTCAGTGACCTTGCAAAGAAATACTGCACCGCAACACAGCATGAACACCGACAGGACATGGAGTTTATCAGCCCCCGTGTCGAGACGTTGTTTGACATTGTGATGCAGTTTGACGAGGAATTTTCCGCCGCCAAGCGGGAACGAAAACTCGTGGACTTTTCCGATTTAGAGCACATGGCATTGTCGCTATTGGTCGAGCAAAAAGACGGTGAGTATGTGGCAAAATCCCTTGCACAAAAGCTGTCGTTTGAGTTTGACGAGATACTTATTGACGAGTATCAGGACACAAACGAGGTTCAGGAGATGTTGTTTGTGACCCTGTCAAAGGGGGAGCAAAACCTATTCTTTGTGGGTGATGTCAAGCAGAGTATATATCGCTTTAGACAGGCGGTGCCACAGTTGTTTTTGACCCGCAGGGACAACTCTGCGCTCTATGACGGTGAACAATTTCCGGCAAAAATACTGCTTAGAAGTAATTTTCGCAGTCGTCGTGGGGTGACAGATGCGGTGAATGATATGTTTACGGCCATTATGAGCCCACAAGTGGGGGAGATGGCCTACACCGCCGAGGAACAGCTCGTTTGCGGTGCTGTTTATCCAGACAGCCTCACCGATCTGCGCACCGAACTGCGCCTAATAGACACAGGCGACAGCCCCGAGCACAGTCGTGTCTTACAGGCGAATTACGTGGCTGATTATGTGAGCTCACTGCTACAAAGTCGCATGACGGTGGGCAGTGGTGAGGAGTGTCGCCCCATAGAGCCGGGGGATATCTGTATACTGCTTAGGTCGGTCAAGGGTCGAGCTGACGACTATCTTTCGGCACTGACTGCACGGGAAATCCCCGCTATGGCCGATGTGGACAGCGGTTTTCTCACCACCTCCGAGGTGTCGGCGGTGGTGTCACTGCTCGAGGTGGTGGACAACCCACTGCTTGATTTGTCGCTGGCAAAGGCGCTCATGTCGCCGATATTTGATATGTCTTCGGACGATTTGGCCGCCATCAGGCTATCTTGTCCGCATGACTCACTTTACACCGCGCTGCTTACACATGCAAGGAGCGATAAAAAGTGCGCCGACGCCATAAAACTGCTCGAACAGCTTGGACGTTATGCCGCCGCCCACAGTGCCGACAAGGTGATCCTTAAGATGTACGAGCTGACAGGTTTTTTGCAGACCGCACGTGTTATGCCTTGGGGGGCACAGCGCCAGAGCAATCTGCGCCTACTTATAGACTATGCCCGAGAGTATGAACTGCGTGGCTTTAGGGGTTTGTCGGGCTTTTTAGGTTTTATAAAGCGACTTTTGGAGCAAGAAAAAGATTTGCCGGCGGGGTTTTGCCAAAACAGCGGGGCGGTGTCGGTCATGACCATCCACCGCTCCAAGGGGCTGGAGTTCCCTGTGGTTATATTGGCCGACCTCGACAAGGGGTTTAATAAGCTCGATTTGCGGGGGAGCACTCTACTACATTCCCGTTTGGGGTTTGCCTGCAAGCGGCGGGAGGGCGAGCGCATGATAGAGTATACAACCCTACCTCTGGCCGCACTGCGTTTGAGTGTCGAGGCCGAACAGCTATCCGAGGAGATGCGCATACTTTATGTGGCCATGACCAGGGCCAAGGAGAAACTTGTGTTGACAGCGGCCATGGACAAACCGCAGAGCAAGCTAAAGGACTTGATGAGTGCCATTACACCGCAGGGGGGTATTCCGCCATGGGAGGTGCGGGGTGCGGGGTGCTATTTTGACTGGATCGCCATGATGTTACTTGGCCACCCCGATGGAGAGGTATTGCGTCGGGTGGCGGGGGGAATGACCGCCGATAACTCGCGAAAGGGGGAAGTGTTTGCGGTTTACTGCGAGTCTTATGATGGGGAGGAGCAGGTATTTAAAGTGCCCGAGCCATTTGAGCTCCCCCCTCCCGATCCCGAGCTTATAAAGCGACTTGCCAAAAATGCCGAGTTTATCTACCCATATGCGCCCTCGGTGAACACTCCCACAAAGTTTGCCATATCAAGGCTCACTCACGGGCGAGAGGGAGGATTTGATACCCCGAAACGTCCGGCGTTTTTGGGTGGGGAGGAGCTGACGGCCACACAGCGTGGGGAGGCCACCCATAAATTTATGCAGTATGCCGACTACGAGGCGGCGGGGAGTGATGCTGTCACAGAGCTTGAGCGACTTATAAAATGCGGGTATCTTTCGCCTGAGGAGGGCAAAGGTGTCGATTTGGAGCAGATTTCGCAGTTTTTCAGATCACAGCTTGCACTACGCATACAGCGGGCACAAACTGTATATCGTGAGTACAGCTTTATGGGGGAATTATCGGCGGACGAGCTGGCTCAATATACCGATGCGGTGCAGGGAGAGGAGCATGTGGTATTGCAGGGCATTGCAGACTGTATTATAATAGAGGGGGATAAGGCGACGGTTATCGATTATAAGACCGATAGAGTAAAAACCCCCAATATACTTATAAGGCGTTACAAAGCACAACTCGAGTTATACCGACGACTTTTGGCGCCGTCACTTGGGTGTGAGGTAGCGCAGTGTCTTATATATTCATTTCATCTTGGGCAGGGTATAATTGTTGAGTAAAAAAACTCTTGACATTCCCCATACAATTTGTTATGATACGTGGGTAAACAAAGCAGAACCGTTTCCGTTCTCACCTGCCCGCCGCCTAAGAGTGGTTCAGGTTAATATACTTGCAACAGGGTTTTTCCTGTGCCATTATGAGCAGAGCAAGCGTAGACGGAATCGATCCGCTGCGCTTGTTATTTTTTATTAAGTCGGGTATGGAGGTGTTTTACATCGCAGTGAAGGAATTGCTAATCAACGAGCAGATTCGGGACAAGGAAGTACGATTGGTGGGAAGTGCGGGGGAACAGCTTGGCATTATGTCATCGTCTGATGCTCAGCGTCTTGCCGTGGAAAAGAACCTTGATCTGGTCAAGATCGCCCCACAGGCCACGCCACCGGTATGTCGTATCATGGATTACGGCAAATACCGCTTTGAGCAGACCAAGAGGGAAAAGGAAGCCAAGAAAAACCAAAAAGTGATTGAAGTCAAAGAAATACGCCTTTCTGTAAACATTGATACAAATGATTTTAACACAAAGGTAAATCACGCCCGAAAGTTTTTATCGGGAGGGCACAAGGTAAAGGTTTCCATCCGTTTTCGTGGGCGAGAGATGGCTCATTCCAACTTGGGTATAGGCATAATGCAGCGTTTTGCCCAAGAGCTGGAGGATGTAAGCAATGTTGAAAAACAACCAAAACTCGAGGGACGCAGTATGCTAATGTTCCTTGCAGTCAAGCCCGCTAAGTAATCTATTAGGAGGAAATACAAATGCCCAAGCTCAAAACACATTCCGGAGCGAAAAAGCGCTTCAAACTTACAAAGAACGGCAAGGTAAAGAGGGCACATGCCTTCAAGTCCCATATTCTCAACAAAAAGAGCACAAAGCGCAAGAGAACTCTGCGTCAAGGCACATATGCCGACAAGACAAATGTGGCCGCCATCAAATTGCTTGTGCCTTACAAGTAAATGATAGGTAGGCGGGATATCACTACAGTTTTAAAACAAAAGGAGATATAGATTATGGCTCGTGTTAAGGGCGCAATGATGACGCGCAAAAGAAGGAAAAAGGTACTAAAACTTGCCAAGGGCTACTTTGGAGGTAAGCGCAAACTGTTTAGAACGGCTAAAGAGGCCGTGATGAAATCGGGTAACTATGCCTATATCGGACGTAAGCTCAAAAAGCGTGACTTCCGCAGACTGTGGATCAC
>CAYJGR010000010.1:21356-35540 GCA_964370005.1 uncultured Oscillospiraceae bacterium | reverse complement strand
GATGCGGCAGTTTCTATATTTTTAATGGGTTTTGTGATGCTCTTTGAGATGGCAAAACATAAAAACAGCCCCGAAATAAGCACTGCCAAAGATATATACAAACTGGCATTGGAAAATACAGCTACACTGTCCTCAATAGAGGCCATAGGCAGGGTGAGGTTGACATAAAGCGCCTCATCACCGGCGATAATTTTACCATTAAGCCCCAGAGTTTGCACGTCACTTTTTAGGCTCATGGGGTCTTTGCGTACGCCGGTAATAGGGTTTTCAGAATATGCATCAATTCCCTGTGGTCCGACTATAGAGCCGGAAACATGTCCACCGCCACCATTTGAGGGTGAAGGGCGACCTATATAGTCCATAATTCTATCGTGGCTTGTATACAATATGGAATAGCTACTATCCCATACTAAAACATCTATATTATGAAGGTCTTCAAAGTGCGCTGATGCAAGCTCTATGCTCTCGGAGGTGCCGTCATAGTTTTGTTTTATGGCCTCAAAAGTGGCATTCATTGCATCCGATTTATAGGATATATAAAAATCTCGAGCAAAAAAGAGATTAAATACGAGCTGGAAAACAAACACAAGTGCAATGAGCAGGGTAAAGGAGAGTACGATTTTATTGCGGATAGAGGTTTTCATAAATATGACCATTCCTTTCTTTGGCAGTCAAAAAACAACCATAAAAAATGGTCATAATATGCCATGTTTTTCGGTTGTCACGAAGTGACGAGAAAAACGGCTTCTTATAAATTAAGTTTGAAATTTATTTAAAACTTACACCTCAAATTTATAGCCCACACGATGTACGGTTTTGATATATCCTGAATTTTCGCCGAGTTTTATACGTAGCTGTTTTATATGGGTGTCGATGGTGCGCATATCGCCGTCAAAGTCGTACCCCCAAACGTTATCGAGAAGTTGCTCTCTGGAAAATATAGCCGATGGGTTGGACATAAGAAATAAAAGTAGATCAAATTCCCGCTTTGTAAGCTCAAGGAGGATTTGTTTATTTGTAGCGGTGCGGGTGGTAGCATTGAGCACTATATCACCCTTACATATATCGCTTTGTGAGTCTTTGCCCACTCGGCGCAGAATGGATTCGATGCGCGCAAGCAGTAGGGAAGGGGAGAACGGCTTTTTTATGTAGTCGTCAGCACCGCTCGAAAAACCTTTGACTTGGTCATATTCCTCACCACGGGCAGTGAGCATGATAACAGGCACAAGCGAGTTGTTATCACGCAGGTCGGCCAGCACGGCAAAGCCATCCATCCCGGGCATCATGACATCCAAAAGCACCAAATCCACAGTGGCGTTGTTGGAATAAAACATATCCAGAGCCTGATTGCCGTCATAGGCCTCCATCACTTCAAAATCGTTGGCAATGAGCAAATCTTTGAGGGCACGAACCATTTTCATCTCGTCATCGGCGACAAGTACACATCTTTTACTAGCGACCATATTATAAAGCTCCAATCCTTATATTTGGCAGATATTTTCTTTTATATCAACTATTATACACCAAGTTATGAGGGAGTTGTGAGCGAGATGTTAAGATTTATAGCAGCTTGTACCTATCGCTCCTATCAGCTCTGAAAAACTTCATACCCATTCCCGATAAGTTCGGATATTATTTTGCTTACATGTGCGGTGTCTTTGGTCTCGAGCGTCATGTTCACGATACAGGTCGTGACATGGGATTTTTCGCTGTCCCTCTCGTGATTTACCGAGATGACATTTGCCCCAAGGTTTGAGATGATATTGAGCAAATTTATCAGCTGTCCGGGCTTGTCTATAACGCTGGTAGAAATTTTTGTTATGCGCCCTGTCTTGGTAAGTCCCTTGGTTATGACCCTCGATAGGGTGGTGACATCGATATTCCCCCCCGAAACGACACAACAAACTTTTTTGTTTTCGGTGTCGATTTTATCGAACATCACCGCCGCAACAGAGGTTGCACCTGCACCCTCGGCAACCGTCTTGTGCCCCTCCATAAGCGTCAAAATTGCGGTGGCGATTTCATCTTCATCCACCGTTACAATCTCATCTACATACTTTTGACAAAGCGGAAATGTCAAATTCCCGGGTTGTTTTACGGCTATTCCGTCGGCAATGGTGGAAACCGAATCAAGCATTTGAATAGACCCTGCGGTTATCGAGGTGTACATGCTCGCCGCCCCCGCCGCCTGCACGCCTATGACCTTGCAGTTGGGCTTGACGGATTTGACGGCATAGGCAAGTCCGCTTATAAGCCCCCCACCTCCTATTGGTACCACCACAACATCCACCTCGGGCAGTTGCTGCAAAATTTCAAGGCCGATGGTGCCCTGTCCTGCGATCACATATGCATCGTCAAAGGGGTGGGCGAAGGTGTAGCCCTCTTGCCGTGATAGCTCTATGGCCTTCCGGTAGGCGTCGTCGTATACGCCGCTGACCAACACCACATCGGCACCATATTTTTTGGTGGCTTCGATTTTGGAGATCGGCGCGCCGGCAGGCATACAAATGGTGGATTTGATCCCATGTTTTGTGGCAGAGTAGGCAACTCCTTGGGCGTGATTGCCCGCCGAACAGGCGATGATACCCCTCGCTTTTTCCTCGGGTGACAAGGAATGTATCTTATAAAATGCACCCCGCAACTTAAAAGATCCGGTATCCTGTAGATTTTCGGCCTTGATAAAAATATCAGATCCGATTTTTGGGGCACGATACACCGGCGTGACCCTGATGGTATCAAGTAGTACCCTTTGGGCGTCATAAATCATTTCAAGTGATAGCATGTCTTACCCACCTTATTCATAGTATAAATTCGCAATGCCCATAGGGCAGGATCTAAATAATACAAGTATTATTTAATATTACATCCAATCCCACGGCATTGCAACAAAAACATATTGCAAAACCATCCGCAAAAACTGTATAATAAAGCCAGATGACTTGCACTCAAAATCCCACATATCGTTTTGTGAAAGGATGCTAACAATATGCTCCCAAAAAATTCACATGCAAATATCACCCCATATACGATTATTGCCCCGCTCATAGTTTTGGCCACGCTTTGCATAGCGTGGTTTATGTTGTATGCACAGGATACCGAAATTACATACTTGCCCGACCCTGTGGATGGTGTGAGCGATGCAAGTGCAGTAAACTTTGATGAGGAAGTGGGGAGGATTTCGCGGGAAATGGAGTTTTACCCCGATAGACTTTATACCCCTGCGGATTTTCTAAGCGGTGATGTAGACCAAGCTCAAAATCGTGATGATATTGAAAATGCCAACGCCATACCCTATGGCACATATCGCACCGTCGTCAAACTTGCCCCCAACAGCTATTATTCTGTTTGCGGTTATGGGATGGACTATGGTACAAAAGTGTTTGTTAACTCACAAGAAGTGGCTAATATCGGGGTGGTATCAAGTGATCCCAATATAGCTGTGCCTTGTGTAAATTATCTGAATTTTCCCGTCTATACAGACGAAAACGGTATGGTGGAACTTGTGATGCAATTCTCGAATTATGCACATAAAGAAGGGGGGAGCATACCGTTTTTATATATTTCCACATCTGAGAATATAAATCGTTATATAATAGATACCGGACTGCCCACTTACATCATGAGCGGGGGACTTATTTTGCTTGCTGCCTACTATTTTTTGGACGGTATATTGCGCAAAAAACGTGTGGGATTACAGCTGGCTTTTTGTTGCTTGCTATTTGCTTTACGTGATCAATGGTTTTACATCGTTTCGCTCATACCATATGATTATAACTGGTATATACATTATCGTGTTGTAGTTGCTGTGATTGCTCTGACCCCTATGGCAATTTTGACATTGATTGAATCTATATTCCCCAAAATCACCCACAGATATATCACACCGATTTTTGCAGCTATTACACTGATTGGCACCGCAATTATGTTTATTGTACCTACCACCGAGGTGGTGGCTGTTTCTACAATGGTACAATATTTTGCCATACCGTATCTTTTTTATATGTTAGTTTGCATCGTGCGCCATTATATTAAAAGGCGATATTTCGGCTTAACGGATATCTATGTCTTAATTGGCATTGCAATTTTAATCACAGCTAATTTACTCGATACTGCTTTTAATGATTTCACCCCCTCGGTCACCCGTGGTGGGATTACACCGATTGGTATGCTACTATTTGTTATTATATTTATGTCGGTGTTGGCGACAAGGGCCAATGAAGATGAAATTGCCCTTGAAAAAAGTCGTACCGAAAAAGAAATGCTGCATCAAATAAACAATATGAAGACCGAATTTTTGCATAAAATGGCACATGAGATTAAAACACCACTGACTGTAATGAGTGGATATGCACAGCTGACCGACAATCAAATCACATATGATGAGGTTACCCCCGACACAACCGCCAACCTAAAAGTTATATCTTCGGAGGCCAAAAGGCTTGCGGATCTTGTATCAAACTTAATGGAGATGCCGACAACGCCCCTTACCCGAGCGGTGCTTTCCAAAATATCGGTGTCGGAATATTTGCGCTACATCACAATTGTATGCCGAGGTCTTTTAGAAAAAAACGGCAACGCCCTTGTGATAAAAGGACATCCTGAGCTGAGCATATGGGGTAATATGGAAATGCTTGTGCAAATGATGATAAACCTTGCAGTAAACAGCAATAAGCACATGCAAAACGGCGAATTTAGCGTTGAAGTTTTGGAAGAAAAGGATAGTGATACGGTGACAGTGCTTGTGGCTGATATGGGATGTGGCATCCCAAAAGAAAATAGAGATCGGATTTTTGATAAAGGTTTTACCACTAATGGAACCAAGGGTTTAGGGCTTGCTATTTGCAAAGAGATTGCACATTTACACAAGGGTGATATCACACTTGAAGATAACAAGGGATGTGGAGCGGTATTTAAGATTACATTACCGGCCTATAAAGAGTAGAGGTGAATGCATGGTAAATATTTTGCTTGTGGAGGACGATCCACACATAAATAATATCAACAAACGGGCACTTGCAAGTGCGGGTTACTCCACACTGTGCGCCACATCGGCGAGGGACTGCCTGGCAATACTTGAAGGCTTGGAGGTAGACCTCGTCATACTGGATATAGACCTCCCCGACGGCAACGGTTTAGATGTCTGCAAACAAATCAAAGCAATGTGGAATGTTCCCATTTTATTTTTAACCGCTATGGGAGAGAACAGCGACGTTGTAAAGGGTCTTGATGCAGGTGGAGATGATTATATGACCAAGCCATATGACCTCTCGGTGCTGGTGGCAAGGGTCAAGGCGAGACTCCGCCACCTGCAACCGCGCATGACAATACGCACATTCGGTCAACTTCAAATTGATCATACAAGTGGTATAGCTTACTATAACGACAAAGATTTGCTACTTACAAAACGCGAACTACTGATACTATATCTTTTGGCAGATAAAAAGGGGGAGCCGGTGGCCAGAGACGAGCTATATGAAAAAGTGTGGGGCACCTCGGTGGTAAATGATTACAATGCGCTGCGAATTTTGGTGTCAAGGGTTAAAACCAAACTATTAAAAGCCGAGTGCAATATGCGAATTCTTACAGAACGTAAGAAAGGGTATGTGCTCAAAGGGTGGTAGAAGAAATAACACCCCTCTCAAATCATTCGATTTGAGAGGGGTGTTTGCACATACACTATTTTCCATCCATCACCCAAATGATCAGTCTTTCTTCTTCTCCTTGCGGGTGCGGGTGGTGTTCTCATACAAAAAGCGATCTCGTCTCACGCTCAGCGCAAAACTACCGGGGCGTATGTAGTCGGCCGCCGCCCGCTTTTCCACAGCTGTATTCATCTTGGATTTCATCATGCCCGTGACGATAAAAGCGATGGCAATACCAATAAGTAGCCCTATAATAAGTTCCATAATATACAGTTCACCTCCATATATGTGACACTCTCGTTATCAAGTTTAGCGGTTATCACCGTCGCTCAGCTCAAAAGCCAACTGACAATGATCGTGGCGGGTATGGCCGAAAGTACGGTGATACCAAGTCGCCAAAGCCAAAGTTTTGTTTTATCTATAGGCAGTTTGCCGGCCACCTGTCCCGTTTGGCCGTTTATGGCGAACTGATACATCTCACCGTTGTACTTTGTGTTGAGCATCCATACGGGGAGTAGGGCATAACGGATGTCCTCACCCACCATATTGACATAGCTATGTTGCCTTGACACGGTGGTGTAACCCTCGACGGTATCTTCCAAGGCATCCTCTACCGAGGCGATAACACGGCGGGTAGCACGCTCGGAGCTCTCCTCCACACCTACATCATATCTGTCGGCAAAATAACCTGCCAGATACATCGGCTCAAACCCTGCAAGCTCCTTATAATCATAAGGCTCCACGCCGTCCATGTAGTTGTCCTCCATTTTGGTCGAGGCATCCACAGGGATTGAGGCAAAGGCCATACTGCCGGCACGGTCAACTTCATAGTAACTGGTCTTTGTATAGTTGTAGTTGCTATCGCTCCAACGTCTGACCTTGGTGGCGTTGAATGTGGCACTGCCTGTGCCGGTACAGCTGAACAGCCAAAACGGCACATATAGTCCCGCAATCTTTGAGATGCGGTTGCCACTCTTAAAGGCATTTGGAAGAAGGGGCTTGCCCTCATAGAAGTTACGCAGTTTGCGCTCGGCCTCCTCCTTGGTGATCTTAAAGGGGAGTACCATATCGGGTTTAACCATGCCGGCCACACGGTCGGACAGCACCACGGGGTTGCCGCAGTACATACACTCGGTGGCGGCGGTGTGACCGTCCGATACTATCTCAGCACCACAAGATTCACACACAAAACCGGGTTGGTCGGCCAGTGTCTCCTGTGCGGCCACATAACCTTGGGTCTTCCAGTCCACGAGTGACGGGGCTTGTTCAGCTGCGGGTGCACCACCGCCGGCCTGCTGTTCGATAAAGTCCTGTGCAAACTCACTTTCACAGGAATCACAGACCAAAAGTTGCTTCTCGGCATCAAAACGCAAGGGCGCACCACAGGCACTACACTGATATTTTAACATGCTGTCGGCCAATTAAATCTCCTCCTCTTGATGGGGAATTATTTGTTGTTATTCAGATTACTGCTTATCATTATCATCAAATACGTCGCCGCATTCGGGGCAGAACTTTGGCATGCTCTGGGGGTCGGCGGGTTTCCATCCGCATTTATCACAGCGGTAGATGGGCGCGCCGGCCGGCTTGGGTTTGCCGCATTGGGCACAGAATTTACCCTGATTTGTAGCACCACATTCACAGCTCCATCCGGGCTGGGCCGTGGGTTGGGGTTTGCCACAGTTGGCACAGAATTTGCCGGCATTGCCACCGTGGCCACATGCGCAAGCCCAACCTGCCGCTTGAGGTGCGGGCGCAGGTGCGGCTTGTTGCTGTTGTTGTTGACCCATGGCGTAGAGGTTATTTGCGTTCATACCGCCGGCGCCCTGCGCCATGTTCATGCCCATAAAGCCCATCATGCCACCACCGGGATTGTTGGCGGCATCCTGCATGGCCGAGGCCTGTGCGCCGACAAGATGTGCCGCCGCCATAGTGGGGTTGCGGAAAGCCGCATTGCGCTGAAGTTCCTTGATCATGGCCTCATCTTCTTCAGATGCCTTGACAGAGGACACGCCAAACGAATGGATTTTTATACCGCGAAGTTCGCTCCACTTCTTGGAAAGCACCTCATTGAGGGCATCCGATAGCTCCATAGTATGGCCGGGCAGTGCGCTGTAGCGTATGCCCATAGAGGAAATCTTGGCAAAAGCAGGCTGGAGTGCTGTCATAAGCTCACTCTTTAACTGGCCGTCGATCTCATCACGCATATAGTCGCCATCCACATTGCCGCAGACGTTGGTATAAAACAGCAGAGGGTCAACCACTTTGTAGGAATACTCGCCGTGACAGCGGATTGAGATGTCGATATCAAGTCCGACATTTGTATCGACCACACGGAAAGGCACGGGGCTTGGTGTACCGTACTTATTGCCCATGATTTCCTTTATGTTGAAGTAGTACACACGCTGATCTTTGCCGGCTTGGCCACCGAAGGCGAAACGCTGGCCTATGTTGATAAAGCTTTGTTTGATGCTGTCGCCCAAATTGCCGCAGAAGATGGAGGGCTCGGTCGAGGCGTCGTATGTAAACTCGCCGGGCTCGTCACAAATCTCGGCCACCTTGCCGTTATCAACAATTATCATGCACTGACCATCGGCCACAGCGATAACCGAACCGCTTGAGATGACATTGTCACTGCCCTTTGTGTTTGAACTGCGTTTGTCTGTGCGTTTTTCACCCTTGCGCACCAAAACATTGTTTTCCATCGCTTCACAATAGAAAAATTCCTTCCACTGATCGGCCAAAACTCCACCTGCCGCGCCCAATGCTGCCTTAATTAATCCCATAACATAATTCCTCCTTTTTTGTTGCTATTTTTTAAATAGATAAAATCCTAACAAGATGTACACACATTATACACTATACTTTTCCTTTTTTCATCTATTTTTAGAGAAAAAAATATTAATTTTTTGTCTTTGCGTATTTTATTATAAAACTTTCCGGAAGTAAAATAAATGTGCCGAGGGGCACATTTTGATAAACTTTATGCACAATAGGGTAAGCCCGCCCCACACTTAGGCAACATGGACAAGTGGGACCTCTAAAAAAAGACATTATTTGGTAGGGTGAATCACGATTTTTATTTGTGTTTTTTTTCATTATTTGATAAAATGATACTATATCCTTATTCAGGGGGAACACAAGTGGCGAAAGGTTGTACTGTAAGTGGTTTATGCCAAGTTTATAGTAGCATTTTGTCGGGTGGTTGCGGGGCTTTTGGAGTCTGCAACCGTATTAGGTGTGTGATAAACTCAAAACCCTCCCCCCGCCACAACCAAAAACCAAGGGGATAAAGCAGACTGCGGACATGTGTCGCAGTCTTTATTTGTCGCCAAAACTACATTTAGGAGGACTTAATATGCTAAAAAAGAAAGTTGCCATAGTGATGGGCAGTGATAGTGATTTCGAGGTCGTAAAAAAGGCGGTGGCACGTCTAAAGGCTTGGGATATTCCGGTTGAAGGACATGTTATGTCGGCTCATCGCACCCCTGCAGCCGCCACAGCCTTTGCAAGCAGTGCGGTACAAAATGGCTTTGGAGTCATAATTGCGGCGGCCGGTAAAGCGGCACATTTGGGCGGGGTGTTGGCGGCACATACCACACTGCCGGTTATCGGTATACCTATAAAATCTTCCACCCTTGACGGCCTTGATGCACTGCTGGCCACGGTACAGATGCCGGCAGGTATACCTGTGGCTACTGTGGCTATCGATGGCGCCGAGAATGCCGCAATTTTGGCAGCGCAGATTTTGGCCGTCTCGGACGAGGATTTGGCCAAGAAGCTTGCAGAGTTCAAAAGTGATATGGCCGCCAAGGTGGCCGAAAAAGATAAAATTATAATGGCGGAGGTTGAAAAGCTATGAATAAGATGACACAAATGTACGAGGGCAAGGCAAAAAAAGTATTCGCTACCGAGGATGCAAACTTGGTGATAGTTGAGTATAAGGACGATGCCACGGCTTTTAATGGCGAAAAAAAAGGCACAATTGTGGGCAAGGGTGTCATAAATAACCGCATGACAAACCACTTCATGAAAAAACTTGAGGCCGCAGGCATGCCCACCCACTTTGTAGAGGAGCTTTCAGACCGTGAAACTTTGGTCAAAAAGGTTGAAATTGTACTGCTGGAGGTTATTATTCGCAACATATCGGCAGGTTCGTTTGCAAAGAGATACGGTGTGGAAGAGGGCATAGTATTTGATGCTCCCACAGTGGAGTTTTCCTACAAAAATGATGACTTAGGCGATCCCCTTATCAATGATCATCATGCCATAGCGCTGAAATTAGCCACCGCCGAGGAAATAGAGCTTATTAAAAAGTATGCATTCATGGTAAACGATCATCTCAAAGGGTTTATGAAAGATATAGGCATAGACCTTGTGGACTTTAAGCTTGAGTTTGGCAAGACATCCGACGGTACTATTGTGTTGGCCGATGAAATTTCCCCCGACACCTGCCGTTTTTGGGACGAGAAAACCCATGAAAAGCTCGACAAAGACCGTTTCCGCCGTGACATGGGCGGTGTTGAGGATGCTTACAACGAGGTAATGCGCCGTCTGATGGGCGAGTAAAATAAACTTTGGCTCGGTGAAAGGAATTTTCCGATGAGTAAACTTCATGAGGAATGCGGTGTATTTGGGATTTGGTATCCTGGGGAAGCCGATGTGGCGGCCGATGCCTATATGGCACTTTATGCCCTGCAACACAGGGGGCAGGAGAGCTGTGGCATTGTGGTCAATAATGACGGTGTTATGTCCTCACATAAAGACGTGGGACTTGTGCCCGATGTGTTCAATAAAGAAACTCTGGAGAAACTGGGTGTGGGTCAGATGGCAGTGGGGCATGTGCGCTACTCGACCTCGGGCAATGCAAAGCGGGTCAATGCCCAACCCCTTGTGGTACGTCATATCAAGGGTGGCATGGTGCTTGCTCACAATGGCAACCTGACAAATGCCGCAGATCTGCGTGAAGAACTGGAACTGGGCGGTGCAATATTTCACACCACAAACGACACCGAGGTTATCTCATACATAATAACTCGCGAGCGCATCCATGCAAATTCTATAGAGCAGGCCATAGAGGGGGCTATGCACAGTATAAAGGGGGCGTATTCCCTTGTGGTGATGTCTCCCCAAAAGCTAATTGCCGCCCGTGATCCCGACGGATTTCGTCCGCTATGTATGGGTAAAATGGGGGACGCTATTATATTCGCCTCCGAGACCTGTGCACTTGATAGCATTGGTGCGCAGTTTGTGCGAGAGCTTGACCCGGGCGAAATTGTGATATGCGAGCCGGCCGGTGTGCGCAGTATACGCAGTCATTGCGGTAAAAAGGGCAGTCTGTGTGTGTTTGAGTTTGTGTACTTTGCCCGCCCCGATTCGGTCATAGAGGGTGTGAGTGTACACGAGGCACGCCAGAGGGCGGGGGCATTCTTATCCAAGGAGCACCCAGTGGAGGCCGATGTGGTCATAGGTGTACCTGACTCGGGGTTGGATGCCGCATTGGGCTACTCAAAAGCATCGGGCATACCCTACGGCGTTGGATTTATCAAAAACAGATATGTGGGGCGCACATTTATACAGCCCACCCAAGGGCAACGTGAAAAATCGGTGAGAATAAAGCTCAACGCATTGGCGGCCACCGTGGCGGGCAAGAGGGTTGTGTTGGTCGATGATTCGATTGTACGAGGTACCACCAGTGCACGCATTGTCAGTATGTTGCGGGAGGCCGGTGCCACCGAGGTGCATATACGCATATCGGCACCGCCCTTTGTGGATGTGTGTTACTTCGGCACCGATATCGACAACAAGGACAAGCTCATAGCCTGTCGCATGAGTTTGCAGGAAATATGTAAGACCCTTGGGGCCGATTCGCTTGGATATCTGAGCATCGAGGGTGTAAAAAATATCGCTAAGGATGCCCGCTGTGATTTTTGTGTGGGATGTTTTACCGGCGATTACCCCATAGAGGTGCCTGGCGAAATTCGCAAGGATAAATTCGAGATGGCTATTCCGGATGAGATAAAAGAGAAGTACCATAAATAATAATGAGTGAGGCGAGTGAAGATGGAGCAAAGTTTCAGCCAAAGTTATAAAGAGGCCGGTGTGGATGTCACAGCCGGTTATAAGGCCGTTGAACTTATGAAAAGCCATGTTGCCCGCACAAAGACATCGGGGGTACTTTCGGCCATAGGTGGATTTGGTGGGCTTTTTGCCCCCGATATTTCGGGCATGAGCGAGCCTGTGCTCGTTTCGGGCACCGATGGGGTGGGCACAAAGCTCAAACTGGCCTTTTTACTCGACAAACACGACACGGTGGGCATAGACTGTGTTGCTATGTGTGTCAATGATATCGTATGTTGTGGGGCAAAACCGCTGTTTTTCCTCGACTATGTAGCGGTGGGAAAGAATGTTCCCGAACGTGTCGCACAGATTGTGTCGGGTGTGGCCGAGGGTTGTGTGCAGTCGGGGGCGGCACTCATAGGTGGCGAGACTGCCGAGATGCCGGGACTGTACCCCGAGGAGGAATATGACCTTGCGGGTTTTGCGGTGGGAATGGTGGACAAATCCAAGATATTTGACCCCACTGCCACCGAGGTTGGCGATGTGCTAATTGCATTGCCCTCGAGCGGGCTACATTCCAACGGCTTTTCGCTCGTGCGAAAGGTGTTTGGTGTGGGTGGTAAGCCCATGAATATTTACAGCGAGGAGCTTGGGGGCACACTTGGCGAAACACTGCTCACCCCCACCCGCATCTATGTAAAACAGATATTGTCTTTGGTGGAGGCAGGGGTGAATATCCGAGCTATATCCCACATCACAGGCGGTGGGTTTTATGAGAATATCCCCAGAGCATTGCCCGAAAACAGGCGGGCGGTGGTCGATAGAAATGCACTGCAAATCCCCCCGATTTTTGGGATGGTGGCTCGCAAGGGGGGTATACCCGAAAGGGATATGTTCAACACCTTTAATATGGGCGTGGGCATGTGTATAATTGTGGACAAGGCCGATGCCCACAGGACGCTGGAGTTATTAAAAGCGCAAGGGGAACAGGCCTATGTGATGGGTCAGATAACCGATGGTGAGCGAGAGGTCGTGATCAAGTGAGCGAGAAAAAGCGTATAGCGGTGTTTGTGTCGGGTGGTGGAACAAATTTGCAGGCACTGCTCGACTCACAAAGCCGAGGGGAAAACCCTTGTGGTGAGATAGTGCTTGTGCTGGCCTCCAATCCCACAGCCTATGCCCTTGAGCGGGCAAAGGCGGTGGGGGTACAGGGGGTTGTGGTGTCGAGAAAAGAATACGCCACCTCGGAGGATTTTGACAAAGCTATACTAAAAACACTTTCACAGCACCGCATAGACCTTGTGGTATTGGCGGGTTTTATGTCCATACTGGGAAAGAGTGTTACAGATGCATATGAGCGCAGGATTATCAATGTTCACCCCTCGCTAATACCCTCGTTTTGCGGGGCGGGATTTTACGGCCTGCGGGTACATGAGGCTGTTTTGGAATATGGTGTGAAGCTTACGGGAGCTACAGTGCATTATGTGAACGAAATACCCGATGGCGGGCAAATCCTGATGCAAAAAGCGGTCGAGGTGATGCCGGAGGACACCCCCGAAAGCCTTCAAAAGCGGGTTATGACACAGGCCGAGTGGGAACTGCTACCCAAGGCCGTGGCCGTGTGGTGTAAAAATAATCAGTGATTTCAAGCCAAAGTGGCAGAACGGAGTAAAGTTATGTCAAATGCAAACCTACAAGAGCTATTAAAAAACAACTCATATCCCGGTAGAGGCATAGTGATAGGGCGCAGTGAGTGTGGAAAGTTTGCCGTGACGGCTTACTTTATAATGGGGCGCAGTGCCAACAGTCGCAACCGCATATTTGTCGATCATGACGGTGGGATACGCACCCAAGCGCATGATCCGGCAAAACTTGAAGACCCCAGCCTTATAATTTATGCGCCGGTGAGGGTGCATTTAGGGCATACCATTGTGACAAACGGCGATCAGACCGACACTATATATGACACCATGCTCAGTGGTGGTAAGTTTGAGGATGCACTTAGAAAACGCACATTTGAACCCGACGCCCCCAATTATACCCCTCGAATATCGGGTAAAATTGACCCCAAGGGCGAGTATGTGTTGTCTATACTCAAGAGTGCCGACGGCGATCCAAGTAGTACACGACGCTATTTTTATGAGTACGAAAACCCCATAGCGGGGCAGGGGCATTTTATACATACCTACCGCTGTGACGGTGACCCAATACCCTCATTTGAGGGGGAGCCTGTGCAGGTGGGTGTGAGTGGTGATATTGACAGCTTTGCACAGGGAATATGGCAGAGCCTGAATGAGGAAAACAAGGTGTCACTCTTTGTGCGTTATATAGAGCTGAAAAGCGGAAAAACCGACAGCAGGATAATAAATAAAAATCAGTAAAAAGGAGTGTGTGGCATGGCAAAGGAACTCGAACTGAAATACGGTTGCAACCCCAATCAAAAACCCTCCAAGATATTTATAAAGTCGGGGGAACTTCCCAT
>CAYJGR010000010.1:0-21256 GCA_964370005.1 uncultured Oscillospiraceae bacterium | reverse complement strand
CCCCGAGCCCCTAACAAGTGAGGAAAAGCGGGAGTGGCTGGGTAGCATGAGCGGTGTGTCACTCGGTTCTGATGCGTTTTTCCCCTTTGGCGACAACATCGAGCGGGCAAAGCGCAGTGGCGTGAGTTATATAGCCCAACCCGGTGGGTCAATTCGTGACGACCATGTGATAATGACCTGTGATAAATATGACATCGCCATGGCCTTCACCGGCATACGCCTTTTCCATCACTGAGATGGGAGAGAGCAATTTTGTGAGGAGAAACAACATTGAAAGTACTCATAGTCGGTTCGGGCGGCCGTGAACACGCCCTGACACTAAAGCTTGCACAGAGCGGACGCATAACAAAACTCTACTGCGCCCCGGGCAACGGCGGTATGGCCGCTTTGGCTGAGTGTGTGAATATAAAGGCCACTGATGTCACTGCCATGGTGGAATTTGCAAAGCGGGAGGGGATAGAGTTTTGCGTTGTTGCCCCCGATGACCCCTTGGTACTTGGTATGGTGGATGCTATGGAGCGGGAGGGCATAAAGACCTTCGGCCCCACCGCCGCCGCTGCTGCAATAGAGGGCAGCAAGGTGTTCTCCAAAAATCTCATGAAGAAGTACGACATCCCCACCGCCGCCTACGAGGTGTTTGACCGCCCTGATAAGGCGCTTGAATACATAGAAAGGCAAGGCAGTTTTCCCGCTGTTATAAAGGCCGACGGACTGGCACTGGGCAAGGGGGTTATAATCCCCGAGAACCTTGCCGAGGCAAAAAAGGGGCTATCGGCCATAATGGAGGATAAAATTTTTGGAGCTTCGGGCAACTTGGTGGTGGTCGAGGAGTTTCTCACAGGCCCCGAGGTGTCGGTGCTCTGTTTTGCCGATGGCAAGAGCCTTGTGCCGATGGTGTCCTCTATGGATCACAAGCGGGCACTTGATGGCGACAAAGGCTCCAACACAGGAGGCATGGGCACTATAGCCCCTAACCCCTACTACACCCCCGAGGTGGCACAGCAGTGCATGGACAGTATATTCATGCCCACCATAAGAGCTATGGCCGAGGAGGGCAGACCATTTAAGGGATGTCTCTACTTTGGGCTGATGCTCACACCAAAAGGCCCCTATGTGATAGAATATAACTGCCGTTTTGGCGACCCCGAAACCCAGGTGGTGTTGCCACTGCTTAAAACCGATTTGTTTGAGATTATGCTGGCTATACACGAGGAAAAACTTGGTGAAATGGCAGTAGAGTTTGAAGACGGTGCGGCGGCTTGTGTCGTTATGGCAAGTGGTGGCTATCCCGGCAAGTATGAAACCGGCCTGCCCATATCGGGGCTGGATGATAAGGGGCAGGCAAAAGGTGTACAGGTCTATCACGCCGGCACACGCATTGAGGATGGAAAGTACCTCACGGCGGGCGGCCGAGTACTTGGGGTAACGGCCACCGGCGACACTTTGGATGATGCACTAAAAACTGCCTACAACGCAGTGGAAAACATCAGCTTTAGAGATGCACATTACCGCCGTGATATCGGAAAGAAATAGGGGGGAACATATGCGCCGTAGTGAACGAGAAGTTACAGATATAAATAGAATTCGGGAAATACTGGGTGAGGGGCAGTTTTGCAACATAGCCCTAATGGACGGTGATACCCCCTATGTTGTCCCCATGAGCTACGGTTGGGAAATAATTGATGGGCAGTTAAGATTTTATTTTCACTGTGCGGCGGTGGGCAAAAAGCTTGACTGCATCGCCAAAAATCCCAATGTGGCTTTTTCTATAGCGGCACCTCAAAATCTAAGCGGTGGGGAGCTACCCTGTGACTACACCATGTATTATCGCAGTGTCATGGGGCGGGGCAAAATTGAGGTCATAGCATCTCCCGATGAGCGTACCCACGCCATGACACAGCTTATGAAACAGCACGGTTATGAGGGCAAGATGGAGTTTCACAGTGGGGTTATGACCCGAACAGTGGTATTGACACTTATATGTGATAGTTTCACCGCCAAGGAGAGCTTGCCACCTGATGGTCGGTGATATTGGCGTATACCTCGGAGGATAGCAATGAAAACATATAAAGCTGTACTGCCCATAGCCCTTACATATTTAGTTATGATAGCCGTTTGTGCTTATTTTTTAAGCATATATCGAGCATATGACGGTGGGGTAGATGTGAGCTTTGTGGTCTGGGCTATCACATTGCCGCTTGGAACAGGTATACAGTTTTGGCAGATACTGACGGGCAGAGCGGTGGAACGACCTGCACCTAAACTATATCAAAAAATAATTTTTAATATAATAATACTTGGTTTTATTATATTGGGCGCTGTGATGCTGTATAGAAATCCTTACAGCCTGCCGGCGGTATTGTTGATAGTTCTCCTTGTGGTGGCATGGCCGTTAGCGCATGTGGAGCGTAGGAATAAAAAAACATTCGCAAATACTGTTATTGGTACGGCGGTTGCCATGGTGGGGGTTTATATTTTAGGACTACTCACTGTGATACTATATCTGCAAATAGTATCACCTCTCACGGTGTTGCAGGCCGAGGCGCTTGTGGACAAAACATATGGCGAGGGTGAATTTGAGTTTATAGGGCGCCTTGACTACCCCGCTATTAGACAGGCAAACCCACAGGGGGTCTACTTTTTTGCCCCGACCGACAACAGCGATACACAGCTTGAGGTGGCTATACTTACAGGTGAAATAGTGGTAAAATGATGGTGCGATGAATAAAGCGTAAGGATAGGCGGGAAGGGGCGTAGGCTTGCCCCCGCAGGGGGTGGACACACCTGCACAGCAGGTTGGGACAGGCGATGGCCGAGCATGCGAGGCAAATCGCAAAAGCCGTAGCCACGCACGCCGTGGCAGTGTCGGTGCGGCGAGAAAATTACATGAAAAATCCCCAACACCGATCGGCGTGGGGGGCTAAAGTTTTAATCAATTTTTTACAAAAAATTGCGGGGGTTTGGGGGCAGAGCCACCAAGGTCTTAGCACTTAAAACGGAGGAGTAGAAAATGTATAACGACATGATGGATTCTATCGGATTTGTATCGAAAATTGACCCTGAGGTGGGTGCTGCTATGGCCGATGAACTTTCGCGTCAGCGTCGCAACCTCGAGCTTATCGCCTCGGAGAACCTTGTTTCGCCTGCGGTTATGGCAGCGATGGGCAGTGTACTCACTAATAAATATGCCGAGGGCTACCCCGGCAAGCGCTACTACGGCGGTTGCCAGTGCGTGGATGTGGCCGAGCAAATTGCCATCGATCGTGCCAAAAAGTTGTTTGGAGCCGACCACGCCAACGTACAGCCCCATTCGGGCGCACAGGCCAATTTGGGTGTGTACTTTTCGCTGCTTGAGTACGGCGACACGGTGTTGGGTATGAACCTTGCCCACGGTGGACACCTCACCCACGGCTCGCCTGTAAATATGTCGGGCAAATACTACAACTTCGTGGCATATGGTGTCGATGACCAGACCCAGAAAATAGACTACGATGCACTGAAAAAGCAGGCGATGGAGGTCAAACCCAAGATGTTGGTGGCCGGTGCCAGTGCCTACCCCCGTGAGATAGACTTTGTCGCCATGGCCGATATCGCCAAGGCTTGTGGCGCACTGTTCATGGTAGATATGGCGCATATTGCAGGCCTTGTGGCGGCCGGCGAGCACATGAGCCCTATTCCCTACGCCGATGTGGTCACCACCACCACCCATAAGACCCTACGTGGCCCTCGAGGTGGTATGATTCTCTGTAAAGAGGAGTATGCCAAGGCCATAGACAAGGCTATGTTCCCCGGAACACAGGGTGGCCCTCTAATGCATACCATCGCCGCCAAAGCTGTGTGTTTGGGCGAGGCGTTGGGAGACGACTTCAAGGCCTATCAAAAGCAGGTGGTGAAGAACGCCGCCGCACTAGCGGGTGGGCTCATGAGCCGTGGATTTAACCTTGTGTCGGGTGGTACCGATAACCATCTGATGCTTGTTGATCTGCGTAGCTTTGAGCTGACCGGCAAGGAGTTTGAGCACAAACTCGACGAGGTATTTATCACTGCCAATAAGAACACCATCCCCAACGACCCTCAAAGCCCCTTTGTCACAAGTGGTTTGCGCCTGGGTAGCCCCGCTGTTACCAGTCGTGGTCTTGTAGAGAGCGATATGGACAAGATCGCCGACTGCATTCATCGTGTGGCGGTTGACTTTGAGGGCAATGCCCAGGGTGTGCGTGATGATGTGAACGCCATCTGCAAAAAATACCCTTTGTACGAGTAAGCATGTGCGGTTCAGACGATTTTTGCGCCGTGCGGCGGTTTTGGTTCGACGGGAATAAGCCCGCCCAAACCACGGGCATCATCCCGACTTCACCATAACCACCACCCCCCACAAAACTTGTCTGAATTTTAAGTTTTCAAAACAGGAGGACAAACCCATGGCACTTTTTAGAGGTGATATACGTTCCGAGGTCATGCAGATGGACACTTCGGTAAGTGTTATACTGCCCTACGACCGCCCTGTAAAAAATCAGCCCGCCCCCTGCAAGGTGGTGTATCTACTTCACGGTATAAAGCTCAATTCGACCGGGTGGGTGCGTTGGACAAACCTTGAAACCTATGCCAAGAACACCGGCATAGCCGTGGTGGTGCCCGAGGGGTATAGAGGATTTTATACAGATATGGTCTATGGCCCTGCCTATTACACCTTCCTTTCAAAGGAACTTCCCATGCTCTGTGAGCAGATGTTTGGTATATCAGGTAGACGTGAGGATGTATTGGCGGCGGGACTATCGATGGGGGGATACGGTGCGCTGAAGCTTGCACTGCGAAATCCCGAGAAATTCGGCACGGCGGCAGCCTTTTCGGGGCTGTGCGATCCCATAGAGTTTGCCACAAAGATGGGCGGGGAACTCACGGCAAGGGAAGCCCCCGCTGTCTGGGGCAATGATCTTATCCTAAAACCTGAGGATGATTTGTATCACCTGTCGAGTAAGGTGGCGGAAATGCCAAAGGATAAACAGCCAAGGCTTTATTTTAGCTGTGGTAAGAGTGATGCACTCCACCCGCAAAACATGGCCTTTAAGCAAAATCTTGAAAAGCTAAGCCTCACCCACACCTATGAGGAGTGGGAGGGCGATCACGACTGGGATTTTTGGGAGGTCGCCATACAAAAGGGGCTGGAGTTTTTCCTAAAGCCTTAAAAAGAGGAGTGAAAGTCATGCCATCGCCACTTGCGGCCGCACTGCGCCCCACCACGCTTGACGAGGTATTTGGGCAGGAGCATATATTGTCCCCCGAGGGGCTACTGCGACGTGTGGTGGCGGGGGGACAAATTCCCAACATGATATTTTACGGGCCGTCGGGGGTGGGTAAAACCACCGTGGCACGCATCATCGCCTCAACGGCGGGCAAAAAGCTATGCCATCTCAACGGCACCACGGCCTCGACGGCCGACATAAAGGACGTGGTGGCACAGCAGGACACCATCGAGGGTAGGGGCGGCGTTTTGCTCTACCTCGACGAGATACAATATCTTAATAAAAAACAACAACAATCCCTGCTCGAATGTATTGAGGAGGGGGCGGTCACTTTGATCGCCTCGACCACCGAGAATCCCTATTTTTACATCTACAACGCTATCCTAAGCCGTAGCACGGTTTTTGAGTTTAAGCCACTATCCCCCGAGCAGGTTGAAAAGGCATTGCAGCGGGGGATAGAGGTGCTTAGTCAAACCGAAGAAGTGCAGGTGGAGGAGGGTGCGATAGAGCACATCGCCAAGGCCTGTGGTGGTGATGTGCGCAAGGCTATAAATGCCCTTGAAATGGCATATTTGGCCACAGTGGGCAGTACCCCTCGCACCATATCGCTTGGGGATGTATTGGCGGTGTCACAGCGCAGTGCCATGAGATATGATAAAGATGCCGATCAGCATTATGACATACTCTCGGCCTTGCAAAAATCGGTTAGGGGATCGGACGAGAACGCCGCCCTGCACTATTTGGCGAGGCTTTTGGAGGCGGGGGATTTATTATCCCCCTGTCGCAGACTGCTTGTTATGGCCTCGGAGGATGTGGGCATGGCCTATCCCATGGCCGTGTGTATTGTCAAAGCCTGTGTGGACAGTGCATTGCAACTGGGTCTACCCGAGGCGAGAATACCGCTTGCGCAGGCCACGGTACTGCTTTGCACCTCGCCCAAGTCCAACAGCGCCTATCTTGCGATAGATGCCGCTATGGCCGATGTGCGCAGTGGCCACACGGGGGCGATACCGCCATATTTACAGGATGGCCACTATGCCGGTGCGCAAAAGCTGGGAAGGGCTATTGGCTATAAATATCCACATGCCTACCCAAATCATTATGTGTCACAGCAGTACCTGCCCGACGAGATAAAGGACAGGGTGTATTATGAATTTGGAGAGAACAAAACAGAACAGGCGGCCAAGTCCTACCGCCGCATGATAATAGATCAAGATAAAAAGGAAACCGAGTAAAAAAGGAGAGCATAATGCAAAAGCAAACTAAAATTGGAATAATTGCCGCCGTAGTGCTTGCGGTGGCTGTGGGGATACTGTTTTTTGTGTGGCAATCAACCATTGGTGGAGACGTGGCCGAGAAGACTGTGACGCTCGAGGTGCAGTTGCCCGACGCAGAGGTGGCATCGTTGGAAGTGACAACCGAGGAGCAGTTTTTGCTCGGTGCGATGGAACAGGCCGCCGCACAGAGTGAGTTCTCATATGAGATGGAGGGTACGTTTGTCACTACTGTGAACGGGTACACCGCCGTTTGGGAGGGCGACAAAGAGGAGTGGTGGCGTGTGGCCAAGGATGGGGAAGACCTTCCTGCAGGTGTAACCGAGACCCCACTTGAGGATGGTGCAACCTATCAGTTTATATTGACCAACGGGTTTGTAGAGTAAGCAAAAAACACCCCATGCCTAATAGCGGTGTGGGGTGAACCTTTAGGAGATGGAGAAAATGCAAAGATGCAACTGGCCGGGACTTGATAAGTCTGAAATTTATATGGAGTATCATGACAATGAATGGGGTGTGCCGTCCTATGATGATGCACATCTGTTTGAGATGTTTATTTTAGAGAGCTTTCATTGCGGGTTGTCATGGTTACTGATACTCAAAAAGCGAGAGGCATTTAGAGAGGCATTTGATAATTTTGATGCGGAGAAAATATCGAAGTATAATGATGAAAAGACAGCGGAACTCATGGAAAATGCGGGTATAGTGAGGAACAAGGCCAAAATCCTCGCTACAATCCAAAATGCAAAGGCGTATTTGGAAGTGGTGCGGGAAATGGGTAGCTTTTCAAAATACCTATGGGGTTTTACCGATAATAAAGTGGTGTATAGCAATGCAGGACTTGAAATTACCCGCAGTGAGCTATCCGATGAGGTGTCAAAAGACCTAAAAAAGAAGGGATTTAAGTTTATGGGCACGGTCACATGCTATTCTTATTTGCAGGCAGTCGGCATAATAAATGACCATGCGCCAAACTGCTTTAAGTATGTAGCGCAGGAAGATGGGCAATGATTGCCCAAGAGGTTGCCGTATAAAAGACATGAAAAACCTCCCATCTGTATACAGGTGGGAGGTTAAAATTTACGATACATCAGCTATCCTCGGTGTAGCGTGATAAAAACTTGCGGGTGCGCTCCTGCGTTGGGTTGTCGATAACCTGGCGGGCATCACCCTGTTCGACTATGACACCCTCATCCATGAAGATAACCCTGTCGGCCACATCTCGGGCAAAGGCCATCTCGTGGGTGACAATTATCATGGTAGTTTTTTGACTGGCCAGAGAGCGTATAACTTTCAACACCTCGCCGGTCAGTTCGGGGTCGAGTGCCGAGGTGGGCTCATCAAAACATAGGATATCGGGGCGCAGTGCCAATGCACGAGCGATGGCCACACGCTGTTGTTGCCCGCCCGAGAGTTGGTGTGGATACAAATCCATCTTGTCCGAAAGCCCCATGCGGTCGAGCAAATCTTTTGCACTGCTCAATATTTCATCAGGGGTGGCCACAAACAGACTTTCTTTGTCTTTAGATAGCAGTTCGCAGGCCAGCATGACATTTTTCAGTGCCGTGTACTGAGGAAACAGGTTAAAAGACTGAAATACAAGCCCAAAATGCAGACGGTTGCGACGGATTTCCCGTTCAGACAAGGTGGAGCTGTCGGCCGTATCAAACAGTGTTTTATCGTTTACAACAATCTTACCACCACTGGGGCGTTCGAGGAAATTCAGACAACGCAACAAGGTGGTTTTTCCGCTACCCGACGATCCGATGATGGCCACCGAGTCGCCCTTATCGAGTGAAAAGGTTATATCTTTAAGCACCTGGGTATTGCCAAAATGCTTTTCAAGATTTACAACATCAAGTATAGCCATGACAACCCCTCCTATTTAATATAATCAAGTTTCTTTTCGAGTTTGCTGAACAGTAGGGTGAGCAGTCCACTGAACAGCAGGTAATAAAAGCCGGTGAAGAAAAGTGGCCAAATCTCACCCGATATACCGCCACTGCCCTTCATAAAGGCCTGCCCCGCCCAGATGACCTCCTGTAGAGCTATTATGCGGGCGAGGGAGGTGTCCTTGACCAGGGTGATGACCTCGTTGGACATTGGGGGGAGGATGCGGTTTATCATCTGCAAAAATGTTACTTTGAAGAAAATCTGGGGTTTGGTCATACCAAGCACCTGTCCCGCCTCGGTTTGTCCCCTTGGCACACCCTGTATACCACCTCGGTAAATCTCCGAGAAGTAGCAGGCATAGTTGAAGATAAAGGCTATGGCGGCGGCGGTAAAACGTCCACTCTCTCCAGAGCCCCAAATCGGCACACCCAACACAAGACCCGGGAAATAGAAAATCACCAGTAGTTGTAACATTAGGGGCGTGCCACGCACCACCCACACCACAAACCGTGTGAGTGCCCGCAGTGGGGTGAATTTGCTCATAGACCCAAAGGCTATTATAAGTCCCAGTGGCAATGAGCCTGCAAGAGTGATGAGAAAAAGGCGCAGGGTTTGCAAAAAACCCACGTTCAAAGCGGTGAACACCACGGGAAATTGCTCACCGATTCGCCCAAAAAAATCGGCCATACCTGTAAAAAAATCCATAGCACATACTACCTCGGTTTATGTAGTGGGTGGGGCTAAAAACAGCTAAAACCCAACCGACGCAGTGGGATACCGCATCGGTTGGGGGAAATCGTTATAAAACTTACTGCTCGATGATAGCAGCCTGTACGCCGTACTTCTCAGCAAGCTCCATCATGGTGCCGTCGGCGTAGGAGGCGGCAAAGAACTCGTTAAGCATGGCGGCCACAGCAGAACCCTTGCGGAAACCAACGCCGTACTCTTCGCTGTTTAGAGGAACTGTGTAAATCAGCTGCTCATAACCTGTGCCGGGGCCTACCATTGCGCCGGCCATCAGCGAGTCGATAACACAAGCATCCGAAGTGCCCGAAGCAACTTCAAGCAGGGCATCGGCTTGGGTTAGCACGGGGGTGGTGGTGTAACCAAGCTCGGTCACAGTGGCCTCGCCGGCCGAACCTGCCTCAACAGCGATGGTCAACTCTGCAATGCTCTCGGGGGTGGTGTAGGTGTCGGCCATGTCGGCGGGCACTACCACGATCTGAGCGTTGTTGCAGTAGGGGTTGGTGGTCTCCATGCCGGCCTTGACTTCATCGGTCAGGGTCATGCCGTTCCATACACAGTCAATGGTGTTGCTGTCCAGCTCCAAAATTTTGTTGTCCCACTCGATTTCGACAAACTCGATTTCAAGGCCGAGGCTCTCGGCAAATGCACGGGAAAGATCGGCATCAAAGCCTACCCATTCGCCATTATCATCGGGGTAATCCATGGGTGCAAAGTTGGTGATGCCTACCACAAGGGTGCCCTTGTCCTGTATGTAGGCCCAGTCGGCATCGACTGTTGCGCCGGATTCGGCATCGGTCTCACCCTCGGGAGTGGCTTCGGCCTCGGACTCGGCGGGTGCTTGGGAAGCGGGTGCTTCTTCTGCGGGTGTCTCGGTATTAGGTGCACAGGCTGCCATGGAAAGCACCAGGGTCATAGCCAGTAGCATTGCAAGAAATTTTTTCATATCGTTTAGTTCTCCTTTCAAAATCTCTGCACAATCTGCGCAAAGTGTTACTGGTATTTTACCATGATAAAGTGGTAATGTACAGAATTAAGCGGTAGAAAATATTTGTAAAATACATTTTAATACTGTGTAAAATTTACAAGTGGGGTCTGCACTTGACCTTGGGGTATATGATTTAGTATAATCTTATTTGTGACTGTCAAAACTTTCCCACGACAAAACTTATGGAGGAATACAGATGAAAAGAGCGAAAAAACCGGTATTCTTCATCGTTTTGGTGCTGATTTTAGGTATAACCTACTTATCATTTTTTGGAATCAGCACCCAATTTGGCGACACAACCACCACCTATATCAAGGGTGCGGCGGATATCCGCTGGGGAATTGATATAAGAGGGGGAGTTGATGTCACCTTTAGCCCGCCCGAGGGCTATGAAGCCAGCGATGAAGAGATGAGTGCCGCCGAGTCGATCATAAAGGTGCGTATGGTGTCCCAGAATATCACCGACTATGAGGTCTACACCGACTTTGAACGTGATCGCATAATAGTGCGTTTCCCATGGCGTTCGGATGAGGCCGACTTCGACCCCCAGACCGCCATAGAAGAACTTGGCTCGACCGCCCTACTCACATTCCGTGAGGGCATTGAAATCGATGACAACGGCCTGCCCACAGGGGTGACCGCCCAAAATATCATCATTGAGGGTAAAGATGTAGAGGCCGCCAGCGCAGTTGTAGATCAACAAACAGGACAACCTGTCGTTATGCTCGAGCTCAAAGATAGTGGCACAGAGGCCTTTGCCGAGGCCACCACCCGACTTTCTCAGCAGTACGGTGTTATCTCCATTTGGATGGATGATACACTCATATCCTATCCCTCGGTGACGGTGCCTATAATCGATGGCGTGGCTACCATCAGCTCGGATGGCTTTACCGCAGAGGAGGTGCAAAGCCTTGCCGACCGCATAAACGCCGGGGCACTGCCCTTTGAACTGGTCACCCAAAACTATCGCTCTATTTCCCCATCACTCGGTGCCGGTGCACGTGATGCCATGCTGTTGGCAGGCGCTATCGCATTTGCCATTGTGGCGGTGTTTATGATTGCGGTCTATCGTCTGCCGGGATGTGTGGCCGTTATAGCGCTTCTGGGTCAGGTGGGGCTGATGATAGCTTCTATAACAGGCTTTTTTATGGTGTTCCCCTCATTCACCCTCACCCTGCCGGGTATAGCCGGTATTATATTAGCCATAGGGTTTGGTGTGGATGCCAACATTATAACAGCATCCCGAATAAAAGAAGAGCTGGCACAGGGCAAGACCATAGAGGGCGCTGTAAATGCCGGGTTTAAAAGAGCCTTTACCGCCATATTTGACGGCAATATAACCGTCATAATCGTGGCGTTTATACTCATGGGCGCCTTTGGTCCACCCACCAGCATATTTGCCCAAATCCTCAGCCCGCTGTTTGCTATGTTTGGCCCCGCTATAACAGGTACTATATATTCATTCGGCTACACCCTGCTTGTGGGGGTAATTCTCAACCTACTCATGGGTGTGCTGGCCTCCCGCCTTATGCTCACCTCACTTGCCCGTTTTAAATCGCTGAGAAAACCGCAGTTATTTGGAGGTGAGAAGAATGCGTAAATATAATTTTGATTTTATAGGTAACAAGAAAATTTACTTTATCATCTCGCTTTCAATTTTAGCTTTGGCGGTTGTGTTTGCATTTGCATTCGGGGTCAATCTCGACATAGAATTTAGGGGTGGCAGTATCATCAGCTATTCTTATACAGGCCAGCCCGACCTCGACGAAATACAGGCCACTGCCCAGAAGATAATCGGCAGCGATGTGTCCCTGCGTGAGGGCACCGATATCGCCACCGGTGGCACCAACATCACAATATCGGTGTCGGGAAATAGGGGGCTTAGCAGTGAAGTCCTTGGGGAGCTGACCGAGACCTTGCAGTCTGACCACCCCGAGGCCGATATGGCCATACTTGATGTGGACAGTGTTGACCCTGCTATCGGTGGTGAGTTCTTTGCAAAATCACTTGTAGCGGTGGGCTTTGCCTCGGTGCTTATGATTTTATATGTAGCATTTCGTTTTAAGGTTATCAGTGGATGGTCGGCCGGTGTTATGGCGGTTGTGGCGCTCATACATGATGTGATGGTGGTATTTGCGGTATTTGCGATTTTTGGCATACCCATAGATTCCAACTTCATGGCGGTTGTGCTCACCATTTTAGGCTATTCGCTCAATGATACCATCGTAATTTATGACCGTATACGTGAGAATAAACGTCTGCATGGTGACAAACTCTCCGTGACCGAGCTTGTAAACACTTCGCTCAATCAGACTATATCCCGTACATTGGCTACCTCGTTTACCACCCTTGCGGCCATATTGACCGTGCTTATTGTTGCGCTGATATTCGATGTCAATTCTATAGTGACATTTGCCTTCCCAATGGCAGTGGGAGTGCTGTCGGGGGCGTATTCCTCGGTGTGCATTGCAGGGCCACTTTGGACGATGTGGCAACAGCGCAAACTGCAGGCGAGCGCACAATAAGGTAAAAAATTACAAACAAACTCCAAATATATCCATATTTGTGCACAATTATTACAAATACCCGTCGTGTTTTAGGGCTACGGCGGGTATTTTAGATGAATCATATCTAAATACATTCTAAACTGTTGTAATGTATAAATATATTAGGTATAATGAGTATGGGCTAATCTATATTAGCTTTGCCCACTCGGAAGGGAGAGCATTCAATGCAAATCGGAATGTCTACCGCCTGCTTTTATCCCATGAATACCGAAGTGGCGTTGGAACAGATTCTTTTGACCGACAGCCCAAGTGTTGAAATATTTATAAACGCCGACAGTGAACTCGAAGTGAACTACATAAACAGGCTTCGCAGGTGTTGTGATTTGGCAGGTGTACAGGTGGTATCGGTTCACCCATACACCTCGGGCATGGAGGGTATGTATTTCTTCTCGGGATACGACCGCAGAGCCCACGACGGCAGGGAATATTACAAGAAATATTACAGGGCGGCCAACCTACTGGGTTGCAAAAACGTGGTGTTCCATGGGGCGCACCATGTGCAAGATTTGACTATGGAGCAATATGCCGAGTGCTATGACCCTATTATGCAGGATGCAAAGGCCATGGGGGCGAGGCTGTGCCATGAAAATGTGGTGCGTTGTCGCTCGGGCAAGCCGGAGTTTTTTACAGAGCTTACAAGATTACTTCCATCTGTGCAGTATGTGTTGGACTGCAAACAGGCCGTCAGGGCAGGCGTATCGCCCACCGAAATGGCAAAGGCAATGGGGGAGAGGGTGGTGCATCTCCATCTAAGTGACCACACTCCAACCGATGATTGTTTGACGCCGGGTTGTGGAACGATGGATTTTGAAAAGCTGTATGCAGGTTTGAGGACGCAGGGCTTTGAGGGAACGGCCGTTGTGGAGCTATACAGAGAAAATTTCGAGAATTTGGACACACTACAGCAGGGACGACGATATCTGCAAAGTTTGTGGTCGGACAAATGATCACTTCTTAGAAAAAGATAGTATATCTTTGTCTTACATATTGGAAACCAACCGTTATAGGCGCAGCTTCGCTGTGTAATATCAAGGGAGATTTGACGGAGAAAAGGGATATGTTATGTTGTCCCGACTCCCACGCCTTGCGATCGAGAAAGGATGGTGGACAAGGTGAGCGAAGTCGTTAATAATTTTGAGAATGTTAGGTACTTACCAAACAGCCGCAAACTAAAATACATGGTTGTGGAATGTGTGCGCTATTTTGATATGGCGCAGGCCGGTGTGCTTTACGGCCTCAAAGCCATGAGTGGTGAGAACTGTGTTTTTTCTATGGAGGACATTTCGCCGGATAGAAACATGGTTGAAAGGTTGGCCACCCTTTGTAATATGCATTACGTTTTACCCTGTCACGTACAGGATTTACTCGATGATTTGAGGGTTAGCAGAGATTTTGAAAAGTCGATTTGATAACGCTGTTGATATGTGCGTGTGAATTGGCTATGTTATGGTTGTGATTTTGCACGTTTATAGACCGTAAATATAGGGCTCAAGCTCATGTCTTTTCTCCAAATGTTGTATGGGGAAAAGATGTGACAGAGCCCCATGGTTTTGTATAAAATCAAAAATACCGAGGAGGGAACCCAAGTGAAATGTCCGTACTGCACACATCCGGAGAGTAAAGTGGTGGATTCAAGACCCACGGATGAGGGGGAGCGCATACGTCGTCGAAGAGAATGTCTATCCTGTGAGCGGCGTTTTACCACGTATGAGGTGATGGAAACCACCCCTCTTATGGTGATAAAGCGGGGTGGTGCCCGAGAAGCCTTTGATCGTGCAAAACTTCTTTCGGGTATGATAAAGGCCTGCGAAAAACGGCCGGTGCCACTGAGCAAGCTGGAGGAGGCTGTGAGCGATATAGAAATAACGCTGCAAAATTCACTTGAGCGTGAGGTTAATTCGACCGAGATAGGGGAACTTGCCATGGAGAAACTCGGCAAGATCGATCAGGTGGCCTATGTGAGATTTGCCTCGGTTTATCGCCAATTTAAGGATATAAATTCGTTCTTATCCGAACTTAAAATGATACTGGAACAAGAGAAAACGGAGGAAAATCTATGAAAAAGCTATCCAATACCGAGATCGAGACAAGACTGCGCAAAGCCATGAAGGATGAGGCCTCGGCACTTATGCATCTGGCAGATTTTTTCGATGGCGCACAGATGGCCGAGGTGGTAAACCTACTTGCCAACCACAAGGGTCATGTATTCACCAGCGCCTGCGGTACCTCGGGGGTCACAGCTCGCAAGATTGCCCACACCATGTCCTGCCTTGAGATCCCCACCGTATTTATAGCCCCATCCGATGCGGTACACGGCGCACTGGGCAAGGTGAGAAGTGGCGATATTATGATATTCATATCAAAGGGAGGCAAATCCTATGAATTGTCGCCAATGATGGCTGCTTGTAAGACAAAGGGTGTGACCATCATCACCACCACTGAAAACCCCGACAGTGAGCTTGCACTGGGCAGTGATTATGTTGTGCCTATGAATATAAACTATGAGGCCGACCCCTTTCAGATGTTGGCCACCTCGAGCACATTGGCCGCTATGTCGATATGGGATGCAATAGCCATAACCCTGGTCGAGATGACCGAGTTTAGCAAGGCGAAATTTAAGGTAATACACCCGGGCGGGGCTGTTGGCGAGAAACTGCTTAGCGAAGAAAAATAATTGCAACACAAAAAACAGGCTGTGACACGGTTAAAGATGTCACAGCCTGTTTTTCAATTTTTAATATCCAAGAGGGTTGTCACCCTGTCTACACAGTCCGACTGGCCTATATAGTAGAGTAGATCCCCGGAAGTCAGTGCAACATGTGGCCCGGGGGAAAGTATTATGCGTTCCCCACGCCCTATTGCGATGACCGTGGCCATGGTGTTGTGCCAGAAGTTGAGCTCAGCCAAGGTGCGCCCCTCCATGGCCGAGGCATTGGGCAACTTAACCTGATAGGGCACAAAAGGATTTGAGGTGCGAAATCGCTCTATGCGCTCCACCAGTGAATCAAGTAGCTCGTTTGTTGAGCGCATCTGCATCTGTTGATGCTCGATGCTCTCGGCCAACGCTTTTCGCAGCGTGCCAAGGGTGGATAGCTCCCTAAACTGATGCACAAAGGCTACAGCTTTTTCACGGCTTACGATGGTGACGCCGCTGCCTTTTTCGCTCTGGGCGATGCCGAGGTCGGACAGCACACATATGGCTCGGCGGGCAGTCTCACTCGACACACCGTACTGACTGGCCAGTGAGGAACGGGCGTAAATTTTCTCGCCAACAAGATAAACCCCATCGGCAATTTTTGAGGCCACATCCTGCGCCACCTGCATATAGCGTGGAGAGGATACACTGCTTTTATCCATAACATAAACACCTTATCATGAGGGAAATATGCATAGCATTTGAAGTGAGATTACACCACACCTTGTTCGGTCAAAAACTCGGCGACAACCTCTTCGACGGCACGGTTCTCGACATCGACTTGGTAGTTCATTTCGCTCATTTGGTCGTTGGTTATAAGCCCTGCAAATGTGTCAAGCACTTCGCTCAGCTCGGGGTACTTCTCCAAAATCTCGTTGCGTACAACAGGTGCGCCCTGATAGGGAGGGAAGAGCCCCTTGTCATCCTCAAGCACGGTAAGGTCATACTTTTTGAGGAAGGAGTCGGTGGTGAATACTACGATAACGTCGAGCTCATCGGCCTCGGCGGCCTCGTAGAGCAGTGCGGTGTCCATCTGGAGGGTATCGGCAAATTCAAGGCCGTAGGTCGAAATCAACCCCTCATAGCCGTCGCTCACGCGGGAGTAGAATATATGGCCGCAACCAAAGCGGATATCCGAATCCTTGTCGGCAAGGCCACTGATAGTGGTGCCAAATTCATCCTGACGGTCGGCCTTGACAGCCAAGCCATAGGTGTTGTTGAACTCGAGGGGTTTGAAGAATGTGGCATCATAGTCGTTTGTAAAGCCATCGGCACAAACCTGGTACATGTCATCGGTGGTGAGGCCGGGGGTCAGCTCTTGTTTAAATATCTCGGAGTAGGCCGTGCCGGTGAACTCAAAGTAAAGGTCAATTTCGCCGTTCTCCATGGCGGGGATACAAACCGATGTGCCACCGAGATTGAGTTTACGCTCTACGGGGATATCGGTCTTGGCCTCTATAAGTTGTGCATAAAGCTCATTTATAACGATACTCTCGGTGTACTGCTTTGAGGCTACCACGATGCCATCGGACGAGGACGAACACCCCGCAAATGCTGTGAGTACCAGTACGAGTGCCAATGCGATAATCATTAATTTTTTCATAAGAAACCTCCTCATTTTGCCTATTTTACGGCTATTAACTGTTTGCTTCTTTGGGTCAAACGCTTTTCTACATAACCAAGAACATATTCAAATATCAGTGCCAACAAGGACACGGGAACAGCTCCCGATAGTAGCATAATCCAGTTGCGGGTTTGAATACCCCGCCAAATGAGCATACCAAGCCCCCCCGCACCGATGAAAACGCCGGTGGTGGCGATGCCAAGGGCGGTGATGATGGCCAGACGCACACCGGTGAGTATGAGCGGTACGGCGATGGGAAAGCGCACCAGCCTAAAAATTTGAATCCGGGTCATGCCTATACCACGTCCGGCACGGATAGTACCTCTGTCCACCGAATCCAGTCCCACATATGTGTTGCGGATGATGGGGAAGAGTGCGTAGAGAAATATGGTAACCACTACGGTTGTATCGCTCAGACCGAATACGAGCATGACAAAGGTCATCATAGCGATGGTGGGTACAGTCTGGATAGCATCCACCACCGAGAAAACAGCGTGTGAGATGCGAGGGCGATTTATGAGCAGTCCCGCCACGGGGAATCCCACCACACAGGCCAAAAGCACACCAAAAAATGTGATTTGCAGATGGGTAAACATCGCAGGAAGTATGGAAGAATAATTCATTTAGCGGTTGCCCCCTCTCTGGTGTAGCGACGAGCCATGGCAATGACCTGATTGAGCAGTATGCTCACGGTCAGTGAGAGTATGGTGGCCGGAATAGCGCCGCAAAGCACCAAGCTAAAGTTATAGGTCTGTAGTCCCCGCCAAATGATGTCACCCAGTCCGCCCGCACCGATAAATGTGGCGAGTGTAGCCCAGCTTATGACATATATTGAGCTAAGGCGAATACCGGTGATGATGGAGGGGGTAGCCAGTGGTAGTTGCACGAGCAGGAGCATATTTATACGGCTCATACCGGTACCCAAAGCGGCTTTTATATATTTGGGGCTGACCTGGGATATACCTGTGCAGGTGCCTCTCATGATTGGCAGTAGGCAGTAGAGAAACAGCACGGCCACAGCAGGTTTAAAACCCAGTCCGAGCACCATCATGGCGGCACCCAAAAGCACGATACTTGGAATGGTGTTTACCACGCCGAATATGCCAAGTACTACCGAGGCGGCTCTTTTGTTTCGGGCAAGCATTATCCCCACGGGCACTGCCACGAGTATACCGGCTATAAGGGCGGTTATGCTGAGCATAACATGCTGCCCGATGGCGGTGAGTATCTCGGAGAAGTTGCCGGTAAATTCTATGATAAAATCACGCATTCTCCTCACCTCGCCATACGACACGTGCAAGGGACTTAACCATACTTGTACGGGTGACAACCCCTAAAACACGTCGGCTTTCATCCAATACCACCAGTACATCTATGCGGTTTTTCATCATCATATCAAAGGCATCTTTAGCTGAATCATGGCTCTGTACCGAGGGCACCTCGGTACGCTCGACCTGCGCCACGGTGGCATGGGGCTTCTCTATGCGGGCGGCCTCGATGTCTTCAATACCGACCTGTCCCAGCAGTGTATTCTCCTCATCCACCACAAACAGTGATGGCACACGCTTGCGATGCATGAGTGCCACACTCTCGACCAGACTGAGATCGGGGGATACACACACGGCGTTGGGGCTCATGACCTCCTGCACCGTGTCCACCTTACCGCTGTAAAGGCGATGTTTGCCGATAAACTGCTCGACAAACTCGTCGGCGGGGTCGGTGAGGAGCTCCTTGGGTGAGGCGGCTTGCACCACAACACCATCCTTCATAACCACAATGATATCAGCTATTTTTATGGCCTCATCCATGTCGTGGGTTACAAAGATTATGGTTTTATGAAGTTTCTTTTGCAGTGACATGATTTCATCCTGTAGCGACTCCCTCGTGATGGGGTCAAGTGCGCCAAAGGGTTCATCCATAAGTATGATAGGGGGCTCTACAGCCAACGCACGCAAAAGACCTATGCGCTGTTGCTGTCCGCCGCTGAGATGGGCGGGGTAGCGCTCAAGGTAGCTCTCATCCATATCGACAAGTTTTAACAGTTCCTTTGTGCGCTCAAGTCTGCGCTTGTCATCCCACCCCAAAAGTTTGGGGACAATCTCGATGTTTTGGCGGATTGTCATGTGGGGGAAAAGGCCTATTTCCTGAATAACATAGCCGATACTGCGGCGGAGTTGTACGGGATCTACTTCGCTGATGTCCTTGCCATCGACAAAAATGTGGCCTGATGTCGGGGAAATCAGGCGGTTGACAAGCTGTAAACTTGTGGTCTTACCACACCCCGAAGGACCGATTATGGCCACGAGCTGACCGGCTTCAATGGTCATAGTTAGGCTTTTAAGTACCTCTTTTTCACCGTAAGCCATACAAACATTTTCAAACCTTACCATAAAATCTCACCTCTCCTACCTCAAAAGTAACAACTTCATTATATATAAAGGTTGTTACATTGTCAATCTAAGGTAATTTGTGATATATATCCCATTTTACATAGAAAAATCCACTAAAATACAAATTTAGGCAAATTATGTCAAATATAGCAAGTTTCTTTAAATTTAAGCCCCCAAAAACCTGAACCATCCGAACAAATCTGGGCATAAATCACAAAAAACACACAATATTTTCTACGTATTAGAGGATAGAAACCGGAGAACAGAAGATAGAAAAGGTCAAGAACAAACCCCTGTAGGGAGCGACGCCCTCGTCGCTCCGAAACGTTGCGAGTTATACCCACGTTTCGGGCGGGTATGGAAACCCGCCATTTAGAGATAGCAATTATTAGTTCTTAGTTCTTAGTTGCCCTTAAACGTCCTTATCTATCATCTATCTTTCTCTCCTCTAATATCCAAAAATGCGGTATCCCCATCATATCCCTTAGCCAATATGTAGGCGCAAGCCCCGGCGGTGTGGCACAGGGGGCGGCATATATGGGCGAAAACCCTGCCACCTCGGCCCACATCCTACAGCGGTTTTGATGAAACCCATCGGTAGCGATTGTAAGCCCGTCACTTAGCGATAGGCCGTTATCTTTTACCACCTCGGCCGAGAAAAGTAGATTTTCCTCTGTGGTGGTCGAGGCATCTTCGGTGATAATTAACTCGTCTGGCACCCCACGCCCCACAAGATATGCCTTCATCACCTCGGCCTCGGATTGGGTCATGCCCACCCCAAATCCTCCCGACACCACTATGTGGCTTTCGGGGTGAGTAAGCCATACATCGTAGGCGGAGTCGAGGCGGTTTTTTAGCATGAGGGAGGGCTGTCCATCCCTGATTTGCGCCCCCGTGACCAATATAATCCCGGGGTTTTGGGGTGGTGGCGCTCCATAGGCCGATAAAAGCATAGGAACGAGTAAAACAGCCAAGCAAAGCAGGCAAAATACACCCATACAGGTGATAAGGCGCTTGAGTTTAAGTGAGGGGGAACGCTCTAAAATTATCCACCATATCCATAGTAGCAGCGACATAACAAGCCCCAACAAAACTCCCTCGTGCCGAATCCCTGTGAGGGCGGGCATGAGGGAAAATATAGAGCAAACACCGGCAAAAGTAAGCAATGCTTTGTGGATGATGCTCTTAAAATTTCGTTTCAAACAATCTCTCCCATCACCCAATCCCAAAAAGTCTCTTGGCATTTTGGGCGGTAAAGTTTATAAGCTCCGCAGGCGTGTCGCCACGGGCATTTGCGATGGCTGTGGCGGTGTGTATGAGCATAGAGGAATCACAACGTCGCCCCCTCAGCGGTTCGGGCGCCATATATGGGCAGTCGGTTTCAATGAGCAGTTTGTCCCTGTCCACCGCTACCGCCGCCTCGAGGGGTTTTTTGGCGTTCTTAAAGGACACAGTGCCGGTAAAACCCACATACATGCCCAGTGCACAAACCTCTCTTGCCATCTCGGCCGAGCCCGAAAAGCAGTGCACCACACCCTTTGGGCGGTAACGGCGTAAAAGCTCCATCGTGTGGGCATGTGCCTCACGGTCGTGGATTATCACAGGCAAATCGAGCTCTATGGCGAGCTTTAGTTGTGCCTCAAACACCTGCATTTGCACATCACGAGGCGAGAAGTCGTAGTGATAATCAAGCCCGATTTCGCCGATGGCCAGCACTTTGGGGTGGGTGGATAGGTCGGCGAGTTGTGCGATATAGTCTTGGGGGACATCTGCCGCCTCATGGGGGTGAATACCCACTGAGCAGTAAATATAATCATATTTTTCGCAAAGTGCTATGC
>CAYJGR010000009.1:22123-39383 GCA_964370005.1 uncultured Oscillospiraceae bacterium | reverse complement strand
CATGCGTGCGTTCAAATCGCACCGGCCCAACCAGAAAAAAATCCCTTTCGCAGTTTTGCGAAAGGGATTTTTTTGAGGATAGAGAAGAGAGAAGGTCAAGGGCAACCGTATGTTGTCCTTGACCTTGTGTTATTCATCATTCATCTTTTTGCTATCGTAATCCCACTTTATATATAGATATTCAAGCTCAAACTGCAAAGCTTTAAGTCTTGCCACAGCGGGATGGGAGTCATCTTTTGGAAGCCCCTCCAATATCTTGCTCATTCCGTTAAAGGCTCTGTAATAAAGTCTTTGATAAGCGGTTTCTTTTTCATACTCAACATCACTATTACCTTTTACATTATCCTGCATGTTTACACATCACCTTTCAAATAATATGTATTGCACCTATATAAGTGCAGTAATAACATGAATTTATAATACAATCAATAGCATAAAAAACAATATTTTATAGGTATTTTTATGAATAGTGAATATGAAAAGCGTGTGGGGGCAAAAATCGCTCACCTTCGAGTGCGTAGTAATTTGACACAGGAGCAAATGAGTGCAAGATTACAGGTTGTCAATTGTGATGTTACGCGAAGTGCCTTAGCCAAAATTGAAGTTGGACAGCGGCATTTATATGTTGATGAGTTAAAGGCTATAAGCAATGTGTTGAGTGTTTCATATAAAGAAATTTTAGACGATTAAAACAGCAGGCGTGTTTATGCCCTGCTGTTTTTTTATTGGGTCAGTTAATTTTTGAAGCCTTTGCCCCTAATTCCTAACTCCCCTTATGCATCTTTCCCCCCTACACTGCCAATACTCCCTAAAAGCAAAAAGGGGGTGAGAATGTGCATAAGCGTATAGCACTTCTCGACGAGGTGCGGGGGCTTTGCCTCCTGCTTATGGTGGCCTACCACGCCGCCTACGACTGGGTGTACATCGCAGGGCGGGATTTCCCGCTTTTCCATCACCCCATATTCGAGGTGCTACAACCCCTATTTGCCGGGGTGTTCATCCTCATTTCGGGGGTGTGTTGCAACCTCAGCAAAAGCAATCTGCGCAGAGGGGCACAGGCCCTGGGGCTTGGGGTGGTGCTAAGTGTCATCACATGGGCGGTGTCGCCTCAGCAGATGGTGGTATTCGGCATACTGCATCTACTGGGAAGTTGTATGCTTATATACGCACTTTTATCGCCCGTGCTCAAAAAAATCCCACCTTTGTGTGGCGGTGTTGTGTTTCTTGTTCTGTTCGGCTTGACCTTCGGCCTGCCACGGGGGTGGATGGGCATAACCCCGCTTAACATTGATATCCCTGCGGGGTGGTATAGTCTGCCCCTCGGCTTTGTGGTGGGGCTCCCCTCCCCCGATTTTCGTTCGAGCGATTACTTCCCTCTTCTGCCTTGGGGGCTTTTGTTTTTGACGGGGGGAAGTTTGGGGAGGTTACTTACAAGTGGAGCGGACATCTCCCCCTTGCGGCGGGTGCGTGTGCCGATTTTAGGGTGGATTGGTCGTCATTCTCTGGCGGTGTATCTTTTGCACCAACCGCTACTGTATGGGGTGGCTATGCTCATAAGATAGGCGGGCACAGATTTGCCGTTTAGGTGGTGGCGGTATGGGTGCGGGCTTGAGGCCCGTCGGAGGTGCGGGGGTGGGGGTGGGTGTTTTTGGGGGGGAGGCGGGCTGATGCCCGTGGCCATACCGACGCCGCATAAATGGTGAATATGGGTTCGCCGGAAAGTCTGTACAGCCTGATATCAGCTGTCCACCTCGCTCTCTCACACAATATATATTACTTAGTCGATTTTAGCGATATACCTTGAGTATCCCCTCTTTGTGTAGGCGCAAGGCAACAAGGCAGACAAGGGGCAAACTCAGCATCCCCACCACCCCAAATGTTTGCAGGCCAAAGTACATGGCCGTGATGGTGATTATGGGGTGAAGTCCTATGTTATCCCCCACAATTTTTGGTTCGAGTATACTGCGCACAAGTCCCACAACCCCCCATAGTAGGAAAAGCCCCGCCCCCATGGGAAGATTGCCGCTTGCAACCATAACCGCTCCCCAGCTCACAAGCACAATACCACTGCCCAGCACAGGGAGCAAATCCACCACAGCCACAAGCAGGGCGATAAACAGCGCATTTTGCACCCCGAGCAGGCGCAGACCGATCCCCACTTCTATCCATGTTATGAGGGAAAGCAGTGCATAAGCTCTGAGCATACGCAGAGCCGAGCCGACCAAAATCACCCTACCGCGCAGCAATACCTGCCCTGCCTTTTGTGGGAGCTGACGTATAACAAAGCTCATCACCCTTTTGTAGTCCAGTGAGATGAGCAGTGAGATCATGAGGGTAAATATAACCGTGAGGGTGAATATGGGCAGATGAGAAACAAGACTTCCAAGCCACATAAGCACATCACTTGATACCGAGCGCAGCGACTCGGCCACCATTAGACTTATTTGGTCGGTCATGTCGGAGAAGTGGGTGGATATCTCGGGGGAAAAACGGTTCATAAAATTGCTCATTTGTTCGCCGGCATTTTGTGAAATGGGCAAAAGGGTGTCCTCCCATAGGGTGGGCAGACGGCGCACAAGTCCTGTGCCCTGCAAAAAAAGCAGAGAGCCCACAGCCCAGAGCAAACCGCCTAGCAAAACATATACTGATAGGGTCACGGCCAGTGCGGCGGCACGAGGGCGCAATGGGGAATGCCCCTCGAGCCAAAGGGCGGCGGGATGTATGAGCACAGCCAACGAAAAGCCAAGGAGAAACGGCAAAAGGCGAGGGAGCAAAAAGTAGATACAAAATAGGCAAACCCCCACCACAGCGCCGAGGCGTACCAAAGAAAACAGCCATTTTTTTTGCAATTCCGGATTTATGGCAAGCCCTCCAATCGTGGGTAAAAAATGTTTTTCGGGTGGTATTTGTATGAATGGCATAAAAAAACCTCTGCACAATCAAAAGAATGACTCAAACCACCAAAAGACCGACAAAACAAGCGAAAATCCAAGTAAACGGGTAGATAATAACAAATATTGGGCGAATATTGAGATTTTGGGCGGTTTTTTGGCCGATATAATGGTTGTTGTGTCACTCACTTGGTGTTATAGTGTTTTTGTTTGCGGTACATCCGTTTTTGAACGACGGAAAAACGTGAGGGTTTTTATGTCGTATTTTTGCCCTCAACTAATCTCTAACATCTAATCGCTAACAACTAATTTTCGAGGTATTGTTATGTGGGAACAGGAAACATTATTGCTTGTGGATACAAAGGTACTGCCCGAGGTGTTTGCCAAGGTGGTGCAGGCCAAAAAGCTTATGGCAGCCGGCAAGGTCACCAATTTGTCACAAGCGGCAAAAATGGCCGGCATCTCCCGCAGTGCGCTGTACAAATACAAGGATTATGTCCACAGCTACGACCAAAACAGCAGAGAGGATATGTTGACCCTCATCTCGGTTTTGGAGGATAAGCCCGGGGTGCTATCGCTTGTGATGGCCGAACTTTGCCACCACAACTGCAACATCCTCACGGTCAATCAAAACATCCCCAGTGATGGCGTGGCACATGTGTCCATATCCTTTAAGGCCAGCATGATGACAAATGCAGGGGAACAATTGGCGCTGACTCTGCGAAAATTAGACGGTGTAGTCGAGGCAAAAATAACATGCTCGTAAGGGCGACTAATGACTGTGGTGTTTATTATTTAGATGTGCCTGCTATCGCAGATGCACGAATAAATAATGCTACGCATTATTTCTATTGTATGCAGTAATACATGATATCAAACATATATACAGGAGGAATTTAAAGTGTTTCAAGTTGCAATTTTAGGTCATGGAGTTGTGGGATCAGGTGTTGTAGAGGTACTGGAAAAAAATGAGCAGTCGCTTGCCCGCAAGGTGGGTGCTACCATATCGGTAAAACATATCCTTGATCTTAGGGAGTTCCCCGAGCTTTCTTACTGTGATAAGTTCACAAAAGATTTTGATAAAATCCTAAGTGATCCCGAGGTATCGGTGGTGGTCGAGGTCATGGGTGGTCTAAAACCTGCCTACGAATATGTAAAAGCCAGTCTTGAGGCCGGCAAGTCGGTCGTAACCTCAAACAAAGAGCTGGTAGCGGCCAAAGGTGCCGAACTTCTTGACATTGCAGCAAAACACGGCCAAAACTTCCTTTTCGAAGCCAGTGTTGGCGGCGGTATTCCCATCATAAGACCTCTGCACCAGTGTTTAGGTGCAAATGAGATAACCGAGATTGCAGGTATACTTAACGGTACAACCAATTTTATCCTCACAAAGATGATACGTGAGGGTAGTAGCTTTGAAGATGCCTTAAAACTTGCAAAGGAGCTGGGTTATGCCGAGAGCAACCCCGCCGCCGATGTCGAGGGAACTGATGCCTGCCGTAAAATCTGTATCTTGGCCTCACTCGCATTTGGTAAGCATGTTTACCCCGATAATGTCTCGACTGTGGGTATAACGTCCATCACAAAAGAAGATGTACAGTACGCCTCGGATTGGGGTGGTGTTATAAAGCTTATCGGTCATACTTCATTGTGTGAAGATGGCAAGGTGCAAATCGGGGTAGCCCCCTGCTTTATCCCCGGCGATAGCCAACTGGCCGGTGTGGATGATGTGTTCAACGGCATATTGGTGCGTGGCGATGCCACAGGCGACGTAGTATTTTATGGCAAAGGTGCGGGCAAATTGCCCACCGCCTCAGCTGTTGTAGCCGACATTATAGATGTCATAAAGGCCGATGGTACAATTGGCACTCTGTGCTGGCAGGACAGCGACGGCAAGAATGTTGCCGATGGCGGACACAAACAAACTGCCTCTTACCTACGTGTACAAGGCAAAGACCCTGCGGCGGCAGTTGGTGCGATGTTTGGTGCGGCAAAAACACTGGCCCGAGCCGGTGCTCCCTCGGATGAATTTGCCTGCATTTTGCCTGTTATGAGCATCACCGAACGGGATGAGAAAATATCCCGCCTTGAGGAGAAGGGCATAAAGGTCTTGGCCTGCCTTGAGGTGGCCGACTTATGATACGAATGCGCATTCCCGCCACCAGCGCAAATATGGGGGCGGGATTCGATTCATTGGGGTTGGCGGTGTCGATGTACAACCATGTAAATATGGAGCTGTGTGACGGTGTGAGGATAAAATCCCTTGATAATGTACCCGTGCCCACCGGCGAGAGTAACCTCATATATAAAACGGCAAAGTATTTGTATGATTTATGTGACAAACCCCTGTCGGGACTGTATATCGAGCAGGAGAGCAGTATTCCCATGGCCAGAGGACTCGGGAGCAGTTCGGCCTGTGTTGTAGCGGGACTTCTCGGGGCTAACCACTTTATGGGCAACCCATTGAGCAGGGATGAGCTTATAGACATAGCCGCTGTCATGGAGGGGCATCCCGACAACTCCACCCCCGCACTACTCGGCGGACAGGTCACGGCCGTGCTTGACAATAAAAAGGTGTGGTATGTAAAGCAAGATATCGGACAGGATTTGCGTTTTGTGGCAATAATCCCAAACTTCGAGCTTAAAACCTCACATGCAAGACAGGCACTACCAAAAGAGATAACGCATAAACATGGGGTGTTCAACCTTTCGAGGGCGGCACTGATGGCGGCATCTTTGGCGGGTGGCAACTACAAGAATTTGCGTATAGCCACACAGGATAAGCTTCACCAACCATATCGTTTGTCACTTATAGAGGGTGGCACGGCGGTGATTGAGAGTTGTTATGTGCTTGGTGCCTACGGTGCATATATCAGCGGTGCGGGCTCAACCCTCATGGCTATTATCCCCGCTGATAATGTGGAGTTTGAGAGCAAATTGCGACAGGTACTAAACGGCTACGGATTTGAGCAGTGGAGCCTTTTCACCTTGCAGGCCGATAATGACGGCACGATACTTGAGGAGATATAGGCACAAGGTTATACCGTGTACCCTTCTTTTCCGCTTATGCGGCGACGGGAACTCGACGGGCATCAGCCCGCCCAAACCACGGGCATCAGCCCAACTCTTTCCCGCCACCACCTAAGCAAAAAATAAGAGTACAGTCAATTAATTGGTATAGCAACTATATAATATATAAGAGCACAAGCAAAGGAGCGAGAGCAAATGAGCCTAATAGTACAGAAATTCGGTGGCACCTCGGTTGCCAATGCCGAACGGGTCATGCACGTGGCCAAGATTGTCACCGATACCTACGCTAAGGGTAACAGTGTGATTGTAGTGGTATCGGCGCAAGGAAAATACACAGATGAACTTATAGCCAAGGCTGAGGAGTTAAACCCCAATGCCTCAAAGCGTGAAATGGATGTGCTGCTGTCGAGTGGCGAGCAGATATCTACAGCCCTTTTGTCCATGGCTATTGAGAAGTTGGGTTTCCCTGCCCGTTCTCTCACAGGTTGGCAGGCAGGATTTCAAACCGACTCGAATTATAGCAATGCCCGCATACGCCGCATAGCCCATGAACGCCTTGAGAGCGAACTCGGTAAGGGTAATATCTGCATTGTGGCGGGATTTCAAGGACTTAACCGTTATGACGACATAACCACACTCGGCCGTGGCGGTTCCGATACAAGCGCTGTGGCACTGGCGGCGGCTATGAAGGCCGATTTATGCCAGATATACACCGATGTTGACGGCGTATACACTGCCGACCCCCGCATTGTTAAAAATGCCAAGAAGATGGATGAAGTATCTTATGACGAAATGTTGGAGCTTGCCTCACTGGGTGCGAATGTGCTTCACAATCGCTCGGTCGAGATGGCTAAAAAGTACAATGTAAATATGGAGGTGCTCTCCAGCATGGAGGAGCTACCCGGCACTAAAATTAAGGAGGTTGTTGATGTGGAAAAGATGCTGATTAGGGGCGTTGCTCGTGATAATGATGTTGCAAGACTATCTATTGTGGAGGTGCCCGACCAGCCCGGTGTCGCCTTTAAGATATTCTCAAACCTTGCCGCCAAGAAGATAAACGTCGATATAATCCTACAGTCCATAGGCCGTGATAATACAAAGGATATTTCCTTTACGGTGTCACGTTCCCATAAGCAGGCCGCTGTGGATGCCTTGGAGGAGCTTAAAAGTGCGCTCGGGGCAAAGAAAGTGGTTTGTGATGACAATGTGTCCAAGGTGTCGGTGGTGGGCGCCGGTATGCAGTCCAACCCCGGTGTGGCCGCTAAGATGTTCGAGGCACTAAGCGAGGCCAATGTCAACATACAAATGATCTCAACCAGTGAGATTAAAATTTCGGTGCTCATAGAGCTTGATGACTCGGAAAAGGCTATAAATGCAATTCATGAGGCATTTTTGCCCTGACAATCATATTGTGATAATTTTAGGGGAGGGCATGAAAGCCCTCCCCCTCTTCATGGGACACATATCCAAAACGCAGGCATGTGCAAAAATAAATAGCATTTTTTTGTGTTTTAGCCTTGCATTTTATACAAGTGTGTGGTATCATGTATTAGCGTCAAATAGACGCACTCCTTTTTTTAGATGTCCGGGTGTGGCGCAGATTGGTAGCGCGCTACCTTGGGGTGGTAGAGGCCGCAAGTTCAAATCTTGTCACTCGGACCAAAAAACCCAACCGCAAATGCGGTTGGGTTTTTTGACGTGCCCGCGAGGTCTTGACCCTTAACTATCTCAATACAACCCATGTTTTTTCTTTCTAACGGCATCTGCGGCATATCGTATAAATTCATCTGTTGTGGGAATTTCCCCACTGCGGGGTACTCTGTTTTGGTATGCACCGGTCACCCCGTCGGCCGGTGTGTTTTTGTATGCGTGGTCAATTGCGGCCTGCATATCCCGCTTGACCTCCTCCACCGTGACGCCGTACTCCTTTGCAATTTTTCGATAAATCCTTCGATTGCTCACTTTGGTTGCCTCCTTTCTCAAAAAATATATCGTTATTATTATATATCATGTATACATTATATAATATAAAAATCTATATGTAAATAGCAGATATGTATTAGTCTACTATTATTGCAAACTATAATGGTGGAGGTCGTTATGAAACTACGGGTTATAGAGATATTGAAACAAAAAAACCGTTCAAAATATTGGTTGTATAAGCAACTTGGAATGAGCTATCAAAATTACAACCGCATGATAAACAATGAGACCAAGTCCATAAAATTTGATAATATTGAGGCCTTGTGTCAGATATTGGAATGTACTCCGAATGATATTTTCGAGTCAGATTTGCTATTTGAGGATAAAAGTAAGTAGTGCCCATAAGCTTCAAACATGGACAGAAAAAACCCCGCCGAGGCGGGGTTTTCTGCTTTATATCTTATACTTTGGGGCGGACAATCACGTAGGGTCTCCCCTACTTTTTGCCCCAATATTCCTTTGTGAGGCTTACCACCACACCCGATAGACCGAATAGGGCTATAAGGTTGGGGATGGCCATTAGGCCGTTGAGGGTGTCGGATATTGCCCAGGCAAGATCCATCTCGATCGTTGCACCCACAACCACTATGCCTATGAAGATTATTTGATATATCTTCACGGCCTTGCTACCCAGCAAATATTCTACACAACGTGTGCCGTAAAGCGACCAGCTTAGAATGGTCGAGAGGGCGAACAATGTTAGTCCCACTGCGATGATAACACCCGACAAGCTACCGCTGTATACACTGGCAAAGGCGGCCATGTTCAGCTCGATACCACCCGCTGTGCCATAACCGAGATTTATACCACTTATGAGCAGGGTGAGACCTGTGAGGGTACAAATCACGATAGAATCGATAAACACTTCAAATATTCCATACAAGCCTTGTTGTACGGGGCCGGGGGTGTCGGCAGTGGCGTGGGCTATGGGGGCAGAACCCAAACCTGCTTCGTTGGAGAATACCCCGCGCTTTACACCGGCCAAAATCGACTGGCTGATTATTATGCCGGTACCACCGCCCACAACAGCCTCGGGATTGAATGCACCTTCAAATATAGACATAAATATGGGGCCGATCGCTCCGATGTTCCCAAATATAACCCCAAGGCATCCGAGGATATAAAGCACCGCCATAAAGGGCACAAGCTTTTCGGTAACACTGCCTATACGCTTTACACCACCAAGTAGTACAAGCGCCACCACAGCAGCCACAATTACACCTATTACAAGGCTTATCATACCGGCATTGTCGGCAGCGGCGGGGTTAAACTGCACCACGGCCGAATTTATCGCACCTGTGATGTTGCCCACCTGTGTGGCGTTGCCGATACCAAATGCGGCCAATGCACCGAATATGGCGAACATTCCGGCCAGCCATTTCCAGTTCTTACCCAGTCCGTTTGTTATGTAGTACATAGGGCCACCGACCCATTCGCCTTTATCGTTGCGTTGGCGATATTTTATGGCCAGCACTATCTCGGCGTACTTAGTACACATACCCACCAAAGCGGCCACCCATAACCAGAATATCGCACCGGGCCCACCGACTGTCACTGCCCATGTGATACCTGTGATGTTACCTGTACCAACTGTGGCGGCCAGTGCTGTGGTCATGGCCTGAAATGGGGTTATTGCCCCTGCACCCACTGTAGTTTTTTGGAACATCTTACCCACGGTGTTTTTCATGGCATAGCCAAACCGTCTGAACTGTACAAATCCTGTGCGAAAACTCAGGAAAAATCCTGCGCCCACAAGCAGTATAAGCATGGGGGGACCCCATACAATACCGTTTATGGCATTATTTACGCTTTCAACCAAATGCATGTTCTTTCCTCCTCAAAAAAATCCGCAATTTTTATTGCCATGCTTGACAATACACTATAGATAATACTAAAAATTCCTTGTAAGTGCAAGTGAATGGGGCAAATTTTATCCTGTTTGTCCTCCTTTATCAATAGATTTGAGTACAAATACGTGTTATAATCGATAAGTAGTATATACCTTATATATACGCGGGTTTTATTCCGCAAATTTTTGGAGGTGGAATATGTTACATATATTTGTGATAAACCCAAAAGCGGGCAAGATGAACCCCGCTGACCTGCTCACGCCACCCATACGCACAGCCTTTGCCAACCTTGATGATCCTTATGAGATATATGTAACCAATGGTGTGGGGGATGCCACCCGTTTTGTGGCCGAGACCTGTGCCCGTAACAGCGAACAAGCTCTGCGCTTTTATTCCTGTGGTGGGGATGGTACTTTGCATGAGGTGGTGCAGGGTATGGCCGAATATCCAAATGCCCAGCTGGGGCTTATCCCCTGCGGTTCGGGTAACGACTTTATAAAGATGCTCCCCTCAGAGCTTGATTATTTTAACATCACCGCCCAAGCCACAGGACAGGCCACCCCTGTAGACCTACTAAAGGTAGGCGATAGTTATTGTTTAAATGTTGTGAATTTGGGGCTCGATGCCGATGCCGCTAACTATATGACCGAATTTAAGCGCCTGCCCTTTGTCTCGGGTCCTATGTCGTATAACTTGGGGCTTGCAAAGAGTATTTGTATGCCACTGGGTCACAAACTTAAACTTACCCTGGATGATGGCGAGGTGATTGAGGGGCAATTCCTGCTGACTGTGGCCGCCAACGGCAGTTTTTATGGCGGGCATTTTAAGTGCGCCCCCCTCGCCCGCATCGACGATGGACTACTCGATCTTTGCCTTGTACGCAAAATCTCCCGCCTGAAAATATCCGATCTCATAGGCGATTATAAACAAGGGCGACATGTGGACAGCAAAAAGTTTGCAGAGTATATTATTTACCGCAAATGTAAACATGTGACCATTGAGGCGCAAAAAGATATTTGTCTTTGTCTCGATGGAGAAATAAGTCGCAGTCGGCATATTGATATTGAGGTTGTACCCTCGGCACTGGCCGTAAGCCTCCCCACCTCCACCGCCCCCTTGCAATCTTTTTCCAAGACCCTCGCAAAGGCGCAAAAGGGTACCAATTTTGGCATATAGCCTCTGTTTTGTTATCAATGTTTGGTTTTCGTGCATTTTTCGTGCATTTTGTCGCTGGTTTTGCCCCAAAAACGTGCAAATTCCCTATTGCAATGCATGATTTTCCGTGGTAGAATGTTAGCGTAAGTTTTTACTAATTTTAACAAAATGAAAGGTGGCAATTACAATGGCTGACGTACAAGGCGTAAACACAACACATACCGGCATTGACCCCAAGAAAGAATTTCATCTCGACGTTCCCGCTGCAAAGACAGTTTTCCAGTGCAAAGGTAGCGATAACTATGATTGGGGTATGAAAGACCGTTTATCCCGCATCTTTAACCCCAAGAGTGGTAACACTCTCATGCTGGCTTTTGACCACGGCTACATCATGGGCGCCTCCACAGGTCTTGAGCGTTTGGACATCCTCATCCCCGAACTGGCTGAAGATGTTGACGTATTCATGGCTACCCGCGGTGCTCTTCGTTCCTGCGTACCCCCCACATACAACAAGGCTGTTGCCCTGCGTTGCAGTGCAGGTAGCACCGTTCTCTCTGACGACGTTACCGACGAGTTTGTCGGCACCGACATCGAGGACGCTATCCGTATGAACGCTTCCTGCTTGGCTGTTCAGACCTTCATGGGCACCGAGGACGAAAAAAGCTCGCTGCGCAACCTCTGTGACAGCATCAATGCCGGTATGCGTTACGGCATCCCCACCCTGGGTGTTGTGGCTGTTGGTAAGCAAATGGCTCGCAATCCCCAGTTCTTCTCGATGACCACCCGTGTTATCGCAGAACTCGGCGCACAGCTTGTAAAGGTTTATTACTGCGAAGATTTTGAGAAGATCACTGCAGGTTGCCCTGTGCCTATCGTTATCGCCGGCGGCAAAACCCTCCCCCCCAATGAGGCTCTTGATATGGCTTATAAGGCTATTCAAGAAGGTGCTCGCGGTGTGGATATGGGTCGTAACATCTTCCAGGCCGAGGATCCCAAGGCTATGGCCAAGGCTGTTGCTATGGTTGTTCACCAGAACTCCACCGCAAAGCAGGCTCATGAGTTCTACCTCGACACCAAGAAGAAGTAAGTTTTCTATTTGCAAATTTCTTTCTCCCACATATGGCCCACCCTGTGTTATGCGCAGGGTGGGTTGTTTTTTTGTTCGCATTTTATAAAGTAACCACCACACTTAGTGGATTTTTTGTTCAGGCAAGGAGTGGGGTGCAGTGGGCTTATGCCCGCCGTGGGGTGGGGTGGGGGGAGAGATTTGGGAGGGGAGGCGGGCTTATGCCCACAATCCCCACGACGCAGCATGGGCGGAAAAGCCACGGCCGGCGTGATTATTTGCCTCGCAAAATAATATTTTCTTCACTTTTATTAACAAACTTTCTTATATAACATCATCTCGCCATCAAAACAAAATCATTATACCATCATATCCACCTGCTATTATGGATACAAATCACAGGTGGGGCGACAATCCCATTTTCATGGATAGTTTACCCTGTGATTTTCCCGTAAGGGATAAATTTGTTAGCAAAAAACATTTCAAACAACAGGAGGAACCACAAATGAAAAGACTTATTGCTCTACTACTCGCTCTGACACTTGCCCTGTCTGTTGCTTCTATAGCAATGGCTGAGCATGTGTATCCCAGTGAACTCGGCTACGGATCTACCGAACTTGATCCCGACATTGATCCTGATGACTACCTGCAACCCGGTGAGGAGTACGAAATCGCCGCTTGGGATAATAATCCTGACGATGACTCTTATGGTTGGGACAATTATTCTGTATATTCCCTTGGTCAGGCAGGCGTTGATGCAGGCGTTGCCGTTTCTGTCGCTTCTGCCGCAGGCATACTTCTCGACGAAGACACCGATATCTCTGTTGACTGGTCTGTTGGCGGTGCTCTGGTTGAGTCGGTTAAGTTTGACGATGACGAGGGAATACTGGTTCTCACGCTGATGGAAAACTTCACCATCGACAGTCTGAAAGACCTCGAAGGTACTTTCACTTTCGAGTACTATGATTCTACTCTGGGCGACGATGTGGAAATTGATTTTGAATTCTACGCTGAAGTTTCTAATCACCTCGTAATCGTTGATGGTTACTCGAATCTTGATGATGCTGCTGACGACGCCATTGAGGCCGATGACAACACTATCTATAAGTGTAGCGAAGATGAACCCGGCTATGTTGTATTCAACGCCAACAACCGTTTGTTCTCGACCACTTTGAAAATGATTAAGAATGAAAAGGCCTTTATGTTCAGTAGCGAAGAAATGATCGACACTGTTGAAGAGCAGTACGGCTACTATGATGCCGACATCGAGTGCTACCAGTTCGGCGGTTCGCCCACTTTCACTAATGAAGCCGCATTTTCTTTGCAGGCTGACTATGCCGACCAGTACTATGTATACGAGTGGGATGGATATAGTCTGACTCTGGTTGATTACGAGTGGGACAGCATCAACGGTCTTTACAAGTGGGCTACCACTTCCCCCACCGATTATGTTATCTCGGACACCGAGTTGGTAGCCGCAGATGAACTGACAGATGGCGATACCACCGACCCCGATTATGTGGAAGAAAATCCCGATACAGGTGCCTCGGATGTTGTGGGCATTGCTGCCGCTCTCTCGGTACTATCCCTCGTTGCCATAGGTGCTGTATCTCTTAGAAAAAGAAAATAACAACTACTGACCAATCTCCTAAATTGTGTTTTATCCAAAACAAAAACCACCCGTTACTGGGTGGTTTTGTTTTGCAGTGGATATTAAAAAGGGTATCAAATCGAGTTATCCCGCTTTCTTTCTGTCGGTTTCCCTCTCACCTCTTTGTATGTACTCCTGTTCGGCTTGCTGTTGTAGCATCACAAGCCTCATGCTCAAGCCCTGCAACTGGTCAATGGCCATGCTAATTCCATTGAATAAAATTTTGTACTCCTTAGATATTTTCTCCATCTTTTCTCCTTCTTCGCTCATCTGAAATTAAATCGTATAACCTCCTTGGCTATACCTTAGCATCAAAGGGGAAAAAATGTCGTCGAAATATGGAGGATTTCTTAATATTTTAAACCGTGCAAGATATTTATGTTGAAAAATATATAAACATATAATGAGGGATTTCGGGGGTTATGTTTCGGGTGACCACATAGGGTCACCCCCACCTAAAATATGCCGTCACCGCTTTTGTTATCAAGCCCCGGGTGAATGTCAAAACGCACCACACCCACAGGAATATCTACCCCCACAGCATCGGTGATCATGGCTACTCCCTTATTGCCAAATCCACCACAGAGTTCTATGGCCTTTATCCCCTGTGTGCAAAGTTCTTTTGCCACCTGTACCGCCTGGGCATAATCCACCACCGCCACGGTTGTCACCTCGACAGACGGTGTCTTGGTTATCGATATGTCCTTTGTAGGGTCTGCACCCTGTGCTAAAAATATAAATGCTGCTTTTAACATAATCTCTCCTTTGTGTTCATATATGTTTTTATTTGCGGGTCGCTATCAGTTTTTCTATTGGCGAGATATCCAAACGGTCGAAGTCCTGTAAGAACGGTAGCAACTTCTCGGCTATCTTCACCACCCCGCCCTCGTCATCACTCTCAATATTCAGTGGCATTATCGGGTCGTGCAGTGATAGTCTAAGCAGTAACCACCCCCTGCTACCCTTCTCATCAAATGATACCCGCACTCCCTCGTGATTGTCGGGGGCTATGTGCCAATCGGATTTGAAGGCGGTGTAGCTCTGAAGTTTGGCCACCACCTCTCGGCCATAGTCACCAAAGTCCTCCCCCACTATGCCAAAGCGAAGTTCCTTGGCCTCGGTCGGTTCTCCCAGTCCTTTTAGCAAATCACCCAGTTCTCCGCCCTCTTTGCGACGGCGTGCCATCTCTATTACAAGCTTGGCCGACAGGTATGCCCCATCATCCAAAAAATAATTCTCCCGCAATGCCCCATGCCCCGAGGTTTCTATAGCCATGGGTGAGCTGATGCCCTGCTCGTTTAGGCGTATCGACTCGTTTATAACATTCTTATAACCCCTCTTAAAGCGGTGATGTTTGCCACCCAGTCGGTTATTTATGAAGTCGGCCAACTGGGAGGAGGTCACCGAGTCGGTCACAATAGTGCCGCCGGGGTCATCTTGCAACACTATGGCCGACATTATCGCTATAAGGCGGTTGCGATTGAGTTCCTTGCCGTCAGCATCCACCGCCCCCGCTCTGTCAACATCGGTATCAAATATTAGGCCGAAGTCACACTTGTTTTTGATGACAGTTTGTGTTATAGAGGCCATAGCGGTAGCATCTTCGGGGTTTGGTGGATGGTTTGGGAATGTGCCATCGGGCTCCAGGTAGCAACTTGCCGATACATCCGCACCCAATGTCTCCAGCACCTGTGTGGCAAAAAAACCTCCCGCACCGTTTCCGGCATCTACTGCGATTTTAAAACCCTCAAGCGGATGCTCGCCCGCATCCACCCCTTCTACGATTTTCTTCCGCAGGTAACCCGCATAGGAACTGATCAAATCGGCATCTGTGGCGGTAATTTTTGCATCGGTAGCCCTCTTTACATCCTGTGCGATGGTTATGAGCTGTGATATATCACTCTTTTCAAGCCCTCCCTCTCGGGTGAAAAACTTTAGCCCATTGCGATTGAATGGTAGATGGCTGGCTGTTATCATTATAGCGCCATCGCACATAAATTCGGGCAGTACGGTGGACATGAACATGGCAGGGGTGCTTGCCATGCCACAGTTAAGCACACAAACACCACCCATGCACAATCCTTTTATCACACCCTCTTGCAGGTCAGGTCCCGAAAGGCGGGAGTCACGACCCACCGCCACAAGGCATTCCCCTGCACTTTTGCCACATTTACCTGCTAACCACTGTGCAAAGGCCATCCCTAAGTCGGTGGCTATATCGGCGGTGAGGTTTACTTCCTCCCCCGCCACACCCGACAGCGCTATACCCCTTATGTCGCTTCCGTTTTGAAGCTTTTTGTAATCCTTCATTATACTACTCCTCCGTTAGGTCTTGTCCCATATATGTTTTGTCGCCTTATCACTTGTCATTATTGGGCGGTGTATAGGTGGGGGCATTGGGTGAGGATTTTAGGCGTATGACATCACGGTAATATTTATAGGTCATGGGGTCATCCTCGCTCACACTCTCACCCTCCTGCACACTGCATATAAACAGGGTGTGGGTGTCAACATCGACAGCTTGCTCGACCTTGCAACCCATCCAAGATACCACGCCATCTTTTATGACAGCGTTACCCTGTGTGTCACAGCTTGTCTCTACCCCCTCGAACTTGTCAAAATCCCTGCCCGAGCGATATCCAAATCGACCAAGCAGTGGGGGCGGGGTCTTCTCACCCATCACACTGACCGTCAAAGTCTTGCTGTGCATTATAGCGTCATGGGTTTGGTTTTGTTTGCTGACACTCACACCTACCCGCACCGGCTCGGCCGTAAGTTGAAACACCGTGTTGACAAGACATCCTGCAGGGGTGCCATCCTCTTTCTTGCTGCACAAAAGATATATACCATATGATATCTTAAATAACGATTCCAAATTCAACATGTGTTTGCCTTCCTTTCCCCATCAAAATTTTATTCTTCCCTCAAAACATGGGCGGTCACCCACTTCACCTACAATATCATGGCCATTCTCATTCTTCGATATGTACAGCGATAGGGTTTCACCCCACTTGGCCTCTTGTTGGTAATATATGGATATTTGCTTTGGTGGACAATTTTCCATCTCTTGCGGTGGCATAAGATCACACATTATATCAAGGTAGGCGGCATTGTTTATATGGCGGTTGGGGTCAAGGTCGGAGTAGACCACCTCGCGCTCCCTGCACATCTCACCTTTTTCTACCTTAATTCGGAGTTCATCGGGGGCAATACTCATAGTGCCACTCTCATATTGTATGGGGCAGGCCGAGGGACGCACTATGCGCCCTGCGTTTATATCGTAGAGCGCCCACGAGGTGTGCAGTGAGCACAGTAGCTCGCCCTCCTCGCCCAGTGCGACACATTCACGCAACAGCTGTGAACCCTTGCTACCCATGGGGCAGGTTTGTAGGGTGATGCTCTCGCCACTGGCAGGCAGTCGCCGGATATTAAGCATCATCCTCGAGAGTAGAAATACCATGCCGTGTTCACTGCGCATCTTTTCGTACCCCATACCCCAGCCAAGGAGCTGGTTCTCCCCCTGCTGTTGCATCCGCCGCACAAGCTGTGAGGGGCGCTGGCGTAGATATGGATCGCAATCATAAAATTCCACCGTCATTGTTTCGGTGTGGGTGCTGTTTGGGTTAAACATATTTAT
>CAYJGR010000009.1:20210-22023 GCA_964370005.1 uncultured Oscillospiraceae bacterium | reverse complement strand
AAAATTCCACCGTCATTGTTTCGGTGTGGGTGCTGTTTGGGTTAAACATATTTATGAGCATTCCTTTCTGCTAAAGGCATAAAACAACAGTATGCCATGTTTTTAGGTTGTCATAAAGTGACGAGAAAAACGACTTCTAAAATAAATTAAGTTTAAAATTTATTTCTCCATCGTGACAGACAGCTGCAAGGGTTGCCCATGCATTTTATATATCAGGAGATAGATTATAATGTGATTTTGTCGCATCCCATATAGCTGCGCAGAGCCTCGGGTACCGTGACCGAACCATCGGCGTTTTGGTAGTTCTCAAGGATGGCGGCCACTGTGCGACCTATCGCAAGCCCCGAACCGTTGAGTGTGTGAACCAGTGCCGCCTTGTCCGACATCTCCATCTTGTATCGGATGGCCGCACGTCTGGCCTGGAAATCCTCGAAGTTGGAACAGGAGGAAATCTCCTTGTAGGCATTGTAGGAGGGCAACCACACCTCTATGTCATAGGTCTTGGCGCTCGAAAAGCCCATATCGCCTGTGCAGAGCGCCACCACCCTGTGGGGAAGCCCCAACAAGGTTAGCGCTCTCTCGGCATCGTTTGTAAGACTTTCGAGCTCGGCATACGACTGGTCGGGGCGGGCGAACTTCACAAGCTCGACCTTGTTGAATTGGTGTTGACGTATAAGCCCCCTTGTGTCACGCCCTGCCGAACCCGCCTCGGCTCTGAAACAGGCCGAATAGGCACAGTATCTGGCCGGAAGCTGTTTGCCGTCCATGATCTCATCACGGTGCATATTGGTCACCGGCACCTCGGCCGTGGGGATTAGGTAGTAGTCAAGCCCCTCGAGCTTAAACATGTCGTCTCCAAATTTTGGAAGTTGTCCTGTACCTGTCATAGAGGCGGCATTGGCTATGAATGGGGGTAAAATCTCGGTGTAGCCGTTCTTGGTGTGCAAATCGAGGTAGAAGTTTATTACCGAACGCTCGAGACGTGCCCCCGCCCCCTTGTAAAAGTGAAAACGCTTGCCCGTGACCTTGGCGGCCGTCTCGGGGTCGAGTATTCCAAGTTCTGTGCCGATTTCCCAGTGGGGCTTTGGCTCGAAGTCAAATTTGCGGGGCTCACCCCATTTGCGCAGCTCGGGGTTCATGGTCTCATCGCTCCCCACCGGCACACTCTCGTGGGGCACATTGGGTATGGATAGCAGTATATCCTGCTGTTTGCTCTCCAGCTCCCCAAGCTCGGTGTCCTGCGACTTTATATTCTCGGATAGCTCCTTCATGGTGGCCATGACGGCCGATACATCCTCGCCCGCCTTCTTGAGTGCGGGGATTTGCTTGCTGACCTTGTTTTGCTCGGCCTTCATGGCCTCGGTTTTGGCGGTCAGCTCCCTGCGCTTTGTATCTATGGTCAGTATCTCATCCACAAGCGCATCCATGTCCCCTCCCCTGTTGCGACAGGCCTGTTTTACCTGCTCAGGGTTTGTGCGTATCAGTTTTATGTCCAGCATAGTCTTTACCTCTTTCTGTTTGCTATTTAGATGTGCCTGTCTATCGCAGATGTGTGATATAAATAAAAGCTATTAGCTAAGAAGTAATAGTGAAAAAGTATTGTATCGCCTTTGCGATAAATTATATAAATTGGTTTTGCGTAGCAAAACACCACACCTATTCACTTTTCACTCTTACTTATATCATCATTATCCCAAAATTCCCTCGAGCGCCGCCGCTATGGCGTATAAGTCCTCCTGCGAGAAAAATGCTATCTCAAGGGTACCACCGTCACCCTTAGGGGTTATCTTGACGGCTCGTCCGAGTTGCTGGG
>CAYJGR010000009.1:1829-20110 GCA_964370005.1 uncultured Oscillospiraceae bacterium | reverse complement strand
AGGGTACCACCGTCACCCTTAGGGGTTATCTTGACGGCTCGTCCGAGTTGCTGGGTCAGGGCAAGTTGTGCCTCCTTGTAGACACCACCGCCCCAAATGCTGTCCCCCTCATCGATGGGCTTTTGTGCTTTATCTGTCTTGGCCTTGTGTGCCTTTATCAGCTTTTCGAGCTCACGTACCGACATAGCTTGACGCACTATCTCGGTGGCAATCTCCTTGCATTCCTCTTCCTCAAGCCCCACCAGTACCCTGGCGTGACCCGCAGAGATATCCCCCATCCCCACAAGATTGAGCACACTGGGTGGTAATGTGAGTATTCGCAGGGCGTTGGCCACTACAGGACGGGATTTGCCCACCCTTGTGGCCACCTCCTCTTGGGTCATGCCGTGTTGCTCGGTGAGAGCCTGGTAGCCCTTGGCCTCTTCAAGCACATTTAAATCTCTGCGCTGTAGGTTTTCGATGAGAGCAAGTTCCATTGTCAGGCGGTTGTCGGCCTCCTTTATTATGGCCGGTATCTCGAGTAGCCCCGCCATTCGGCTGGCACGCCATCGCCTCTCCCCCGCCACTATCTGATACCCGCCGTTCTCTATGGGGCGCAAAATTATAGGCTGTAGCACCCCGTGCTCCTTTATGGATTGGGCAAGCTCGTCCAAGGCCTCCTGCTCAAAACTTTGGCGGGGTTGGTCTGCGTTTGGTTCTACCTGTGACAGTCTCACCATCACTATATTGCCCGCACCGGTCTCGGCGTTGTTGTCCAAAAACAGTGCGTCGAGTCCCTTTCCAAGTCCTCCCTTTCGTGCCATCACACCTTACCTCCGTTTTGCACTATAACTTCCCGTGCTAAATCGTAATAGGCCATCGTTCCTTTTGATCCCCTATCAAAATAGATTATCGGTTTGCCAAAGCTGGGCGCCTCGGACAGTTTTACCACTCGGGGTATTGTGCTTTTATATACCATGCGGGGGAAGTACTTCTTGACCTCTTCCACCACCTGCAATGTGAGATTTAATCTGCTGTCATACATGGTCAGCAGTACACCCTCTATGCCGAGTTGGGGGTTGTACAGTCTCTTTACCTGCCTTATGGTGTTTGTCAGCTGGCTCAGTCCCTCAAGGGCGTAGTACTCACACTGTATGGGTATCATAACCGTGTCACTGGCCACAAGGGCGTTGAGGGTTATAAGTCCAAGTGAGGGGGGGCAGTCTATAAGTATAAAATCGTAGTTATCCTTGAGCTTGAGGAGTGGACCACGAAGGCGCATCGTCCTCTGCTCCATGTCCACAAGCTCTATCTCGGCGCCCGCCAAAGCCAAGTTGCATGGTAGCAAATCGACATTTTTACAAACTTCGCTCATCAGAGCCTCGGTGGGCTCGACGCCGTCTATCAAGATATCGTAGGTAGAAATCGTGATGTCACGCTTGTTTACCCCAAATCCGCTCGTGGCATTCCCCTGTGGGTCGAAGTCAACCATCAGTACCTTCTTGCCCAAATCGCCCAAGCTTGCCGCCAGATTCACCGCCGTGGTGGTCTTGCCGACGCCACCTTTCTGATTGGCCATAGCTATTATCTTTCCCATAATGTCCTCCTATAAACGTCTTTTGTCTGCTATCTCGAATTATAGCACACTCGGGGCAGGATTAAAAGATAAAATCTTGTATGAATGTTTGAATTGTTTCACATGAAACATCTATGTGCGATTAGTAATTAAGGTCAAGAGCGTACGGCACACGTATAATAAATTGTTTCACATGAAACATTAAGCAAATAGACGAGGTTAAACAAGCTAAGATTATACACGCCATGCCTCTATCATCTAAAAAAACCCCGCCGACATATTGCGGCGGGGTGCGACGCAACATGTCGGCGGGGCTCAGCATGGGAAGAATATTTCAGCTCGTTTTGAGCGTGAAACCTTTTTAGGCGGGGCGATGACCTGCCTTGTGATAGGCCGAGGTCTTTGGTATGCGCACGAGGTAGTTTACATAATCATCGTCCTCGGACTGCCTTGTTTCGACCTGAAATCCGCTTTGTTTAACAATTTCGACAGCCCTCGATATCGAGTTGAAGAGCAGGCGCACATCTCTTACGATAACCACGCCCTGTTTTTTTGGCCTGTCATCCGCAAGCAGGCGTTCTATGTAGGCCTCGGTCTGGGCAACATTTAAGTTTTGCTTTATTATCGCCCCAAGTGTTTGTTTGACGAGGCTCATATCATTCAGGCTTAAAAGCGCCCTCGCATGTCGCTCTGTCAGACCGCTTTTGGTGATTATCCCACATACCTCCTCGGGAAGCCGCAGTAGTCGCAGTTTATTGGCCACGGCCGGTTGGGATTTGCACAGTAGGCGTGCCAATTGCTGTTGGGTGAGGTGGAGTTTATCCATCAGGGCAGTCATGGCTTTTGCCTCCTCAAAAAATGAGAGGTCGGCGCGGTGAAGATTTTCGACCAAGGCAAGCACGGCCGAATCGTGTGTGGGGATATCCAGCACGATGGCGGGTATCTCACCCTGCCCCAGCGACTGATACGCGAGCAACCTGCGTTCCCCCGCTATCAGCTCGTAACTTCCCTCCCCTGTATCTCGCACCGTAATGGGTTGCAGTAGTCCATTGGCGGCTATGCTGCGGGCAAGCTCATCTATTCCCTCGGGGTCAAAATTCGTGCGCGGTTGGTTGGGGTTGGATATTATACGGTCGATGGGCAGTGCTATGACTCGGTTTATTGTTTCAGGTTTTTTCTGTGGCCAGTTCACGGGGTCACCCCTTTCACGTTGACAGGCGCAAAAAAATCTGTGCCATAGTAGCCATGGATGGGCTTGTCCCCACCTCTTTATTGGCCACAGTATAGCACAGACATTCTTATATATCCAGATTTTTCGGTCGAAGCAATCCGACACCCTCCCCCGCCGTTTGACAGTTCTACAGCGGAGATTTATCGATTTTTGCCGCCTGCCGTGGATATTTTGGCGGAGTTTGCGAAATCTTTTTTATAATTATTAGGTTACGAGCGTCCCCATCGGGCAAATTATAGGGTTTGATATCAATAATTTCACCGCCCAATTTTTTTATCGCACTTTTGCCCTGCTCCATCTCCTCGGCCACATCCCCGCCTTTAAGTGCTAAAAACGTCCCACCCACACCACAAAGTGGCAGACAATATTCGGATAGTTTAGCCAGTGCGGCCACCGCCCTGGCCGTCACCACATCATAACTCTCGCGCAAATCACTGCGCCCCATGTCCTCGGCACGGCCGTGTAGGTACTCGGCCTCCAAATTAAGCTCCCCGCAAACCGCCTCCAAAAATCCCAACCTTTTCTTCAGGCTATCTAAAAATGTCAGCTCAAGGTCGGGACGCACAATCTTCATGGGCAGTGACGGAAACCCCGCCCCCGCCCCCACATCCACAATCCTTGCCCGCTGTGGCGGATCAAAGTGGATAAGCGGCAACAAGCTGTCCACAAAATGTTTAAGCACAATGCCTCTGGGGTCGGTAATTGCAGTCAGGTTCATCTTCTGATTCCACTCGACCAACATGTCGGCATATCGTTCAAAGTTCTCAATCTGTCGCTCGGTCATGGGTGGGGCTTGGTAGCTGTCCATACTCTGCAAAAATAAACTGCGATCAATCACCCGATTTCCCCCTCCCCTACTCTTTGCTGTGCCTGCATGTATATAATAAGCACCGAGATGTCGGCGGGAGACACCCCGCTGATGCGACCGGCCTGCCCGAGGTTGGCAGGCGAGATGGCCGCCAACTTCTCGGCCGCCTCCAACCTCAGCCCCGAGATGCCGGTATAATCAAGCCCCTTGGGCAGTGGCATGGCCTCGAGTCTGCGCATCTCCTCGACCTGTGCCTGCTGTTTTTTTATATACCCCGCATACTTAATCTCGATTTCGACCTGCTCACAGGTGTGCGCGTCCAGTATAGGGCGGTCGGGGTCAAATGGCGCAAGCTCGGCATATCCCACCCCCGGACGGCGCAAAAGGTCGGCCGCCTTGGCCCCGGTCGTGATGGGCGTCGTCCCCATGTACTCCAAGGCCTCACACAGCTCGGGCGATGGTGGAAGTGTCAACTTCTCAAGCCTTGCAATCTCGGCCACCTTTTGCCCTTGTTGGCGAGAGAACACCTCCCACCGCTCTTGCGATATAAGCCCCAGCTCATAACCCATCGGGGTAAGCCTCACATCGGCGTTGTCTTGGCGCAGTAATAACCTGTACTCCGAGCGAGAGGTCATCATGCGGTAGGGATCCATACACCCCTTTGTCACAAGGTCATCTATGAGCGTCCCGATATAGGAACTACTGCGGGAAAGGGTTATGGGTTCCCTTCCCTTTATGCGGTGGGCGGCATTGATGCCGGCGAGCAGTCCCTGCGCCGCCGCCTCCTCATACCCCGAGGTTCCATTGAACTGCCCCGCCCCAAACAGCCCCGCCACCTTTTTGCACTCAAGGGTCGGCCAAAGTCCTGTGGGGTCGATGCAGTCGTACTCAATGGCATAGGCACTGCGCATGAGCTTTACATTTTCCAGTCCCTCTATGGTGCGGTACATCTCCTGTTGCACCTGCTCTGGCAATGAGGAGCTCATGCCCTGCAAATACATCTCCCGTGTGTCAAGCCCCATCGGTTCTATAAAAAGCTGATGACGCTCCTTATGCGCAAACCGCACCACCTTATCCTCAATCGAAGGACAATACCTTGGCCCCACCCCCTGTATCTTTCCACCAAACAAGGGCGAGCGGTCGAGGTTTTTTTCTATGACAGCGTGGGTGCGGGCATTTGTATAGGCCGTATGACAAACGACACGATTTTTAAGTCCTGTTGGATCGGTCTCGAACGAAAAGGGCACAATCGGCTCTTCGCCGTACTGCACCTCCAATCTTGAGAAGTCGATGCTATCCCTGTGTACCCTTGCGGGGGTACCGGTTTTAAAACGTCGCAGTGACAGCCCAAGGCGGGTCAAATTCTCTGCAAGGGTCGTAGCGGCCTCCAAACCATCGGGGCCACTGTTGCGACTGTACTCCCCCACAAAGATTTTCCCCCCAAGGTATGTGCCGGTGGCGATAATAATCGCCCCCACCTCAAAGTAGGCACCCATGGCGGTGACCACCCCCTGCACCTCCCCTGTGGAGTTTGTCCGTATATCCACAACCTCAGCCTGCTTCACATCAAGGTTCTCACAGCTCTCGAGTATAGATTTCATATGCAGGTGATAGGCCGCACGGTCGGTCTGCACCCTCAGCGAATGAACCGCAGGTCCCTTACCTCGGTTAAGCATCCTACTTTGCAAAAATGTTGCATCGGCGGCTTTGCCCATCTCTCCCCCGAGTGCATCTATCTCCCGCACCAAATGCCCCTTGGCCGTTCCGCCTATGGCGGGGTTACAGGGCAGATTTCCAATGGCGTCGAGCGACAGGGTAAACAGAATAACCGAGCATCCAAGGCGTGCCCCTGCAAGTGCCGCCTCGGCACCGGCATGTCCACCACCGATAACCGCTATATCATATTTCCCCGCAATATATTCCATAAATGACCTCTTTTATCTTATATTTTACATAAATTCCCAATTACTTGCCCACACAAAATTTCTCAAACACCTTATCAATTACGGCAGAAGTGGCACGCTGTCCTGTCAGTTCAAGCAGCGCCCCCAATGCCTCCTCAAGGCAAACCCACACCGCATCAAATGTGTGACCCTCTCCCAATGCCAGTAGCGCTTCGTCGAGTGAAGAAACCGCCCTGCCCACACAGTCGAGCTGTCGAGCCGTGACCAATACAGCCGCCGAGGGGTCGAGGTTTGCCACCTCCAAAAGCTCTGTGAGTGCCTGCTCTAAAGCCTCTACCCCACTGCCCTCCTGCGCCGACATCTCCACAACATGGGTAAAGCCTTCCCGCAGTTTTCCCACCTCAAGCCTACCCGCGAGATCGGTCTTATTTATAATAGCGATGGCGGGTCTGTTCTTTAGCATATTTATTAGATCAAAATCTTCTCTGTCGAGTGCCAAGGAGTGGTCGAACATCGCCATGACGATATCACACCCTTGCATCCTATCACGTGCCCTTTCAACCCCTATCATCTCGACGGGGTCATCGGTTTTGCGCAGACCGGCCGTGTCGGACAACCTCAGCAAAAACTCACCCAAGTACACCCTGTCTTCGACCACATCTCGGGTGGTACCCGGTATATCGGTAACGATACTGCGTTGCCCCCCCGACAGGAGGTTCATAAGGGTTGATTTTCCCACATTCGGCCGACCGGCGATGACGACATCGACCCCCTCCCGCAACACCTTTGCGGTCGAGTAGGTTTTTTGCAGTTTAAACAGTCGCTCTTTTATTCCCTCGGCGGTTTGTTTTATATGCCCCTTGTCCACATCTTCAACACCCTCGTCGGGGTAATCGAGCCATGCGCTGAGATGTGCGGCTATATCGGATATCCCCTCGGCACAATCCGATATTTCTTTCCACAGTGCTCCGTCTTTGGCCGCAAAAGCTGCCCTGGCGCCCCCTTCGCTCTGTGCTGTAATAAGTGCCATGACCCCTTCTGCTCGGTCGAGGCTCATTTTTCCGTTTTCAAAGGCACGTCGGGTAAACTCCCCCGGCCCTGCGGGGTGCGCACCGGCACCGAGTACCGCCTCTAGCACCCTGCCAACCAAGAGGCTACTTCCATGACAACACAGCTCTACAATATTTTCTCCGGTATAGCTTCTGGGTGCGGTATATATAAAAGCTACAACTTCATCTATAGGCCCCTGTTCATCGGTCACAATCCCAAGACATCCGGTGTAACCCTCTCGTTGAGACAAACTCCCCCCCTTGGTTATGGGGTTAAATACTCTGTCCACAATATCAAAAGCATCGCACCCCGACACCCTGATCATACCCACAGCCGCCGCACCTGTGGGGGTTGCGATGGCGGCTATGGTGCTTTTCTGTATATTTTTATATTCTTGTCCCATGTCAGGACCTCCCGAGTATAAAATTCATGCCCTAATTGTAGCACACAAATCTAAAACTGCAAATACCCATCCTCGCAGCCTTTTTCCACCTGTTTTAGGTCTTACTATACTATTTATATGTATACGCTGTTTTATTGTTGAAAATATCTCCATTTCGTGCTATACTTATCTATGTAGCGAATATGAGACTTCCAAAGAAGTTATACATGGAGACACTTTTGATCTTTTTTTAGTTTCAACAGGTTTTACCCAATCTAACTAACAGGTTTTTATGGGTGTTTTGGTCAAGTTTTTAACAATTTTATCACTTTACAGATATAGGAGGATTGAGATTTAGTTATGGATTCATTTCACGAATTATTTTTTATGGCAAAGGAATTTTGCCAACAAGAGATGTCCGAAGTTCCCTACAGTTTATGGATAAAGGATATAGAGCCTGTGCGCATGGATGGCACACGGGTCACTTTATATGTGCGTTCGGAGTTTAAGAAAAATATAATACAAGAAAAATACGTTGATCTTTTGGGTCGTGCACTTCATCATGTACTTGGTTTCGATGTAGAAATCGATTTTGAATGGGACAAACCGCAGGAAGAGTCGACGGCTTCGCAGTCTCAACCTCCGCTGAGTTCCGGCGATTATGAGTACACTTTCGAGAACTTTATTGTGGGTTCTTCGAATAAGTTTGCCCATGCCGCGGCTATGGCGGTGGCCTCTCGCCCTGCCACACCTTCTTACAACCCACTTTTCATTTACGGCGGATCGGGGCTTGGCAAAACACATCTTTTGTCGGCAATACGCACCGAGATACTTTCAAATAACCCGAATGCTGTTATAACCTATGTCCGCAGCGAGGATTTTACAAATGAACTCATAGCCTCGATTTCGGGCAAGACCACCGAATCCTTTCACGAAAAATATCGCAGTACTGATATATTGCTGGTTGATGATATCCAGTTCATAGGCGGCAAGGAGAGCACCCAAGAGGAATTTTTCCATACCTTTAACACTCTTTATCACAACAACAAACAAATTGTTATGACCTCTGACCGTCCACCCAAAGAGATTAAAACCCTTGAAATTCGTCTGCGCACCCGTTTTGAATCGGGCATAATGGCCGATGTACAACCCCCCGACTTTGAAACCCGCATAGCTATAATACGTCGCAAGGCACAACTGCTTGATTTGGTAGTACCCGACGAGGTAGCCGAATATATAGCCAACCGTTTAAAAAACAACATCCGACAGCTTGAGGGTGTTGTCAAGAAGTTAAAGGCGCATGAAAACCTATCGAGTTCTGTCCCCACAGTTCTCATAGCACAGAATGCCATAAGGGATATTTTAAGTGACAACCAACCCATCCCTGTAACGGTTGAGCGCATAATAACCGAAGTATCCCGCACATATGGGGTATCGGCCGCTGACATTCGTTCCTCCAAGCGTGCGGCACAAATTAGTATCGCCCGACAGGTGTGTATGTATATTGTACGAGAGATCACCCAGATGTCTATGGTAACTATAGGTGAGGAATTTGGCAACCGTGATCATTCCACAGTGGTTTACGCCTTGGGTCAGGTTGAAAAGACCATGAAACGTGACAGTCATTTTAAGGAGATTGTCGAGGATATTATAAAAAACATCCAGGACAACTAATCCACAAGTTTCTAACATTTCAACCACAACATTTAACATCCACGTTGAATCCTTTTCCAACTTCCAACAATTAAACATTTTTCCTACAAATCCCACCTAAAAATAATCAATCATTTTTTGGCGTTGCAATCGCATTTTTCAAAACAACCAACAATTAAACACCTACTATTACTACTACTAATTTTTAAACCTATTATATTCTATTTTCTTTCCTACCTAATAAAATAAAAACCAAATTAAGTATGTGCGAATGGGAGGTCTTATAAATTGAAAATAACCTGTGACAAACAAACGCTATGGACGGCTATATCAAAAGTGGTGCTGGCCGTGTCGGCAAAGTCCACCATCCAATCACTTGAGGGTATACTCTTAAAAGCAAAGGGTGATATGCTTCATCTCACCGGTTACGACTTAGAGTTTGGCATATCCACAAAAATAGAGGCACGAATAATAGAAGAGGGATCAGTAGTGCTTTCGGCCAAAATATTTGCTGATATAGTGCGTCGTCTCCCTAGTGAAGATTTAACCCTATCTTGTGATGACAAACTTTTGTGTGAGATAAACAGCGGACTTGCCAGTTACACAATTCTCGGCATATCGGCCGATGACTTCCCCGAGCTCCCCTCACTCAGTGGAACTTCAAATTTCTCTATATCTCAAAACAAGCTTGCCTCCATGATAAACCAAACTCTTTTTGCCATTGCAGTGAGCGATTCAAAGCCGGTACACACGGGATCTTTATTTGATGTCGAAGGCGACACCCTCACCATTGTTTCGGTTGATGGTTATCGCCTTGCCCTTCGTCGTGAAAAGGTGAGTGCCACAGAGGATATGTCCTTTATAGTCCCCGGTAAGGCTTTGTCTGATATCCTCCGTCTACTTGTAGATAGTGACGATGAAGTAAATATCGAAGTTTCTAAAAAACATATTCTTTTTAATATCTCCGACTGCATCGTGATATCCCGCCTACTTGAAGGTGACTTTCTCAACTACAAAACAGCCATACCAAACCAAAAGAGCACAACTGTCACCATAAAGACACGTGAGTTTATGGAAAGCATAGAGCGAACAGGGCTTTTAATCTCCGATCGCCTGCGCAGTCCTTTAAAGGTGGAATTTGAAAAGAATCAAATACAAATTTCCTGTTCTACCACAATTGGTAAAGCCAATGATCAACTTGATTGTGTTATAGAGGGTGAACCTGTTGAGATGGGCTTTAATAATCGCTACCTGCTTGATGCCCTCAAGGCCACGGGATGCGACCAAGTTCAGCTCGGTATAGGTGGGGCATTGGCACCCATGACCATCACTCCTATGCAAAGCGAAGAATTTTTATTCCTTGTGCTCCCCATACGACTTAAGAATGAGTGATTAAGTCTGACACAGCGCAACATACTCTATTAAGAATAAAAAATGGAGATTTTTATGCAGAGCGAGAAAATATCTATATCCACACCCTATATAAAACTATCCTCACTGCTTAAATTTTCAGGTGCGGTGGTTACAGGTGGTCAAGCGAGTGAACTAATAAACGAGGGGCTTATTAAGCTCAATGGAGAGCCCTGCACTATGAGGGGTAAAAAAGTTGTAAGTGGCGATGTTGTCGAGGTAGATGGGCAGCTTCGCCTTGAGGTGATTGGCGAGTGAGAATTAAAAGCGTGAGGCTACAAAATTTTCGCAACCTTGAAGATGTCACCATCACCCCCTCCCCTGATGTCAATGTGATTTATGGAGATAATGCCCAGGGGAAAACAAATCTGATTGAGGGTATTTGGATGTTTACAGGGGGTCGAAGTCTGCGAGGAAGCAGTCACAGCGAACTCATCCGCTTTGGGCAAAATACTGCCGCTCTTGATATGGAGTTTTTTGGAGAGGGTAGGGATCAAACGGCCTCACTTAGACTTGGAGGGAAAAAATCTACCACCTTAAATGAAATATCCCTAAAAACCCGAAGTGAACTAACAGGGGTATTTACGGCGGTGGTATTTTTCCCCGAACATCTATCACTTATAAAAGAAGGTCCATCGGTGCGTCGCCGTTTCTTGGACGATGCTATATGCCAGCTCATGCCACGTTATGGGCGTTATCTTATTGATTACAGCAGAGTACTTACACAGCGTTCTGCACTGCTGGGTCAAATATATAAAGAACCCAGCCTCATTCCCCTTCTTGATGATTGGAATGAGCACTTTATAAAACTATGTAGGGTTATGTTAAAACTTCGGCGGCGTTATGTCGAGCGACTGCGCCAAAAGGCCATGCCTATATATGCTGCAATTTCTCGAGAGAATGAAAAAATGGGTATTATATACCGCTCGAGTATCGATATAGACGATGACCTTGAGGAGGCGCAGGCTCTTGCCATATTGCGAGAACAATTACAGGCTGTGCAGGAGCAGGACATAAGAACAGGCAGTACAACCATAGGCCTGCACCGTGACGACCTTGAAATCACCCTCGATCAAAACCCGGCACGGGCGTTCGGTTCGCAGGGGCAACAGCGCAGTTGTGCTTTGGCACTTAAACTCAGCGAATGTGAGATATTGGGGGAGGTCACGGGCGAAGAGCCGGTGATACTTCTTGATGATGTACTAAGCGAGCTTGATAAACACCGCCGTGAATATTTACTGCGAGGTATAAAGGGTGGGCAGGTTTTTATAACATGTTGTGACCCACAGCATCTGAATGGCCTTGAACGAAGCGCTATGATAGAGGTTAATGGGGGCGCAGTGCTCACTGCAAAATAGGAGGAAAGATATGTATCTACACCTCGGACATGATACAGTTGTTCGCACTTGTGACATTGTGGGTATATTCGATCTGGACAATGCCACGGTGGCGGGTGGGACAAAACATTTTTTAGCCCGCTGTCAAAAAGAGGGCAGGGTGATAAATGTCACAAACGAGCTACCCAAAACATTTGTGGTCTGCACCTCACCCGAGGGTGGGTCAATAATTTATATCTCACAAATAAGCTCTTCCACCCTCAAACGACGCACAGGATTTATAGACCACATCTCAAATAAGTAATGAGTGGCCTTCGGGTCGCCTCACCAAAGCAAAAGGAGAAACCTATGGAAGAAAATCTAAACCTTACGCCGGTCACCGAGCAATACGACGAAACGCAAATACAGGTACTTGAGGGACTCGAGGCGGTGCGAAAGCGCCCCGGTATGTATATCGGATCGACAGGTCCCCGTGGACTTCATCATCTTGTATATGAAATCGTTGACAACGCCATCGATGAGGCACTGGCCGGATTTTGCACCGATATAAATGTGGAAATATTGCAGGGAGATGCCATCCGTGTCAGCGATAACGGACGTGGTATACCTGTGGGCATACAGCCAAAAATGGGCATATCGGCTGCAACGGTCGTTTTCACTGTGCTTCATGCCGGCGGTAAATTTGGTGGTGGTGGCTACAAGGTGTCGGGCGGTCTGCATGGCGTGGGCGCAAGTGTGGTAAATGCGCTGTCCTCTTGGCTAAAGCTTGAGGTGCATGACGGCGAAAAGAAACATTTTCAGTCCTTCACCCGAGGTGTACCCGACCAAACCCTCGCACCCATAGGCGACACCTCCGACACCGGCACAACGGTCACATTCCAGCCCGACCCAGATATATTTGAGGAACTATCCTACGATTACGACATTTTAGCCACCCGCTTACGGGAACAGGCTTTCCTTAATGCGGGTATAAGCATAACCCTTTCCGACTGTCGTGACGGCAAACAGAAGAAAGAGACCATGCAGTACGAGGGTGGTATACGCAGCTTTGTTGAATATATCCATGGGCGCAAGGGGCTATCGGTGCTTCATAACGAGGTTATATATCTTGCCGGAAGCGGTGGCACTTCGACAGCCGAACTTGCACTGCAATATAATGATAGCTACAACGAGCTTATACTTTCTTTTGCTAATAACATGCACACTATAGAGGGTGGCACCCATGAGACAGGATTTAAAACTGCCCTTACCCGTGTGCTTAACGACTACGCCCGCAAGAATAACATCTTAAAAGAGGCCGACAAAAACCTGTCGGGCGAAGATGTGCGTGAGGGACTAACCGTCATAATCTCGGTCAAGATGGAGGATGCCCAGTTTGAAAGCCAAACAAAGGCGAAACTTGGCAACACCGAGATAGGCAGTCTTGTCAACAATGTGGTGGGTGAGAAGTTAACAACTTTCCTTGAAGAAAACCCCTCAATAGCCCGCACAATTTTGGATAAGGCGCTGTCGGCCAGTCGTGCACGAGAGGCCGCCCGAAAGGCAAGAGAGCTGACCCGCCGCAAATCGGCACTTGAGTCGGGGCAACTGCCCGGCAAATTGGCCGACTGTTCCGAGAGGGATAACCGCCGCACCGAGATATACATCGTCGAGGGTGACTCGGCGGGTGGTTCTGCTAAGGGTGGACGTGACCGCCGTTTTCAGGCCATACTGCCACTGTGGGGCAAGATGCTCAATGTTGAAAAAGCTCGCCTTGACAAGGTGTATGGCAACGACAAGCTTATGCCGGTCATAACTGCATTGGGTTGTGGCATAGGCGATGAGTTTGACCTTGAGCGCCTGCGTTACAACAAGGTGGTAATAATGGCTGATGCCGATGTGGACGGAAGTCACATCCGCACACTGCTCCTCACATTTTTCTTCAGATTTATGCGCCCGCTTGTTGAGAACGGGCATGTATATCTTGCACAACCGCCACTGTTTAAGATAAGTCGTGGGCGACAGGTGCGTTACGCCTACAGTGACAAACAGCGTGATGAAATTACCGCCGAGATGAGCGAAAACGGCGCACATAAGCTGGGCATACAGCGCTACAAAGGTCTTGGTGAGATGAATCCCAATCAGCTGTGGGAAACTACTATGGATCCAGAGTTCCGCACCATGCTCCAGGTGACAATGGCCGATGCCTCCGCCGCGGATGAAGTGTTTACCATACTGATGGGCGACAAGGTGGCACCCCGCCGAGCCTTTATCGAGCAAAACGCTGAGTATGTTGGTGAACTTGACATATAAAAATTGAAGTGGAGAATGTGACATGTCATTTTTTAGACGAAACAAAACAAAAACCATACAAAATGAGGATTTGACCATAAGTTTTGAGGGCGAAACCCCCGCCATAGAGGCCGAGTTCACGGTAAGTTATGAAGATGTGCTCACAGGGCTTGAAATCATGGCCGAAAACCAGAACAAATGGCGCACTTGGGGTGGAATTGCCATACTTGTGATATGTGGTGCGCTGGCTACCCCTATGATATTTGCCCGAAGTGTAATTTTAGGCGTGGTATTTCTCATATTTATGGCCTACATCGTGTTCAGTCAGATTTTCGGTCCCGCCATGAGTCGCCGTCAAACCGCTAAAAAGACGGCCGAGGCCTCCAAGGCCGGCACATTACGTCTATTTGCGGGTGGATTTCAAATAGAGGACGAGACCGGCAAGTTTGATATCCCATTTAGACTGATTGTCTGCCATGAGACCAAAAATAATTATGTGTTTATGCTTGGCAAAATGAAGATGATGGTTTTTAACAAAAGCATATTCGGCGATAAAAACCCACTGATAAAAGAAATCTTAATAGCCAACCTTGGCCAAGGCCGCAGATACATAATCACCGATAAATAACAATTGCAGGGTCACGGCTTGCCGTGACCGCCGTCTAACCCACGCACCACCCATTGTAGGGAACGACGCCCTCGTCGTTCCGCCATAACCAACCAAACGCCCCAAGGAGGTCACACATGCTTGAAGAGTCAGGAAAGATAATACAAGTTGACATAAAAAGCGAGATGGAAAAGAGCTATCTTGCATATTCCATGTCGGTAATTGTGGGACGTGCCCTGCCCGATGTGCGGGACGGTCTCAAGCCGGTACACCGCCGTATACTTTATACGGCCTATGAAAAAGGCAACACCCCCGACAAGGATTACCGCAAATCGGCCGAGACGGTCGGCGCAGTGCTGGCCGATTATCATCCCCATGGTGATGCCTCTGTTTATGATGCCATGGTTCGCTTGGCACAAGACTTTTCTATGCGCTACCCCCTTATCGATGGTCATGGTAACTTCGGTTCGGTCGATGGTGACCCCCCCGCTGCCTACCGTTACACCGAGGCACGCATGAGCAAAATGGCTATGCATATGCTCAGCGATATCGAAAAGCAGACTGTCAACTACATGCCCAACTACAACGACAACAAAAAAGAACCCACTGTACTCCCCTCTCGTTTCCCCAACCTTTTGTGCAACGGTTCGACCGGTATAGCCGTCGGTATGGCCACAAATATCCCTCCCCACAATCTGCGTGAGGTCATAGACGCTGTAAATCTACTCATAGAGAACCCCGATGCCACAATGGAGGAATTGATGGGCTGTATCCATGGCCCTGATTTCCCCACGGGTGGTATAATTATGGGGCGCAGTGGTATACGCTCGGCCTATGCCACAGGTCGTGGGCGTGTGGTATTGCGGGGTCGTGCCGCCATCGAGGAGCATAAAGGTGGCACCCGTGAGCGCATAATAATCACCGAAATCCCCTACATGGTCAACAAATCCAATCTTATAGAACACATCGCCGACCTTGTCAAAGAAAAGCGTATCGATCAAATAAGCGATTTGCGGGATGAATCCGACCGTGACGGTATGCGCATAGTGGTCGAGCTTAAAAGGGATGCCAATGCCCAACTGGTGCTCAATCAGCTTTACACCTACACCCAACTGCAAGACACAGTGGGTGTGATAATGCTGGCACTGGATGGCGGTGTGCCCAAGGTGATGAGCCTGCGGGATATGCTCACATCCTATCTCTCGTTCCAACGTGAAGTTGTGATTCGTCGTACCACCTTTGATCTTGGCAAAGCCAAAGAGCGTGAACACATCCTTGAGGGTCTAAAGACAGTTATCGACCACACCGACGAGGTCATCCACATCATCCGCCATTCGGACGACCAAAACCATGCAAAGCAAAATCTGTGTGACCGCTTTACCATAACCGATATCCAGTCGGCCGCCATTGTGGCCATGCGTCTGGGTCAATTATCGGGCATGGAGCGCATAAAAATCGAGAATGAACTTGAGGACATACTGCGCCGTATCGCAGAACTCGAAGGAATTTTGGCCGACGAGCAAAAAATCCTTGATATCGTGCGCGGCGAGATAAACGAGATAAAGGACAAATTCGGGGATGAACGCCGTACCGAGATACAAGCCGTCAGTGGTGAGGTCGATATAGAAGACCTTATCCCTGTTGAGGATTGTGTTATAACTCTCACCCACTATGGCTACCTAAAACGCCAACCTATGGATGTTTACAAGACACAGCGCCGTGGAGGTCGAGGCATATCGGGTATGACAAGGCGTGAGGAAGACTTTGTCGAGGATTTATTTATATGTTCCTCCCACGACTATGTGTTGTTCTTTACCGACCGTGGGCGCATGTACCGCATAAAGGCCTATGAGATACCCGAGTCCTCCCGTGCAAGCCGTGGTACAAACATCGTAAATATACTGCCTGTAGAAAAAGATGAAAAAACAACAGCTGTCATACGTGTGAGTGAGATGGATCAGGAGAGTTTCCTTGTGATGGTCACCCGCATGGGTGTGGTCAAACGCACCCCACTGTCGGCCTATAAGAATGTGCGCAAGGGTGGTATAATCGCCTTGGCACTCGATGAGGGCGATTCACTGGCATGGGTGCGCAACACAAGTGGCGAGAACCAACTACTCATAGCCACACGTGACGGCATGGCCATACGTTTTGATGAAAACGACCTGCGCCCACTTGGTCGTACTGCCCGAGGGGTGCGTGCAATACAGCTTGGTGCAGGCGACCAGGTGGTGGGCATGGCCAGAATACGAGAGGATGCCACAGTCCTTACGGTATCCGAAAGTGGGCAGGGTCGACGCAGCCATCCCGACGAATACCGCCTACAAAGTCGTGGCGGCAAGGGTATCCGCAATTACTATGTCGATAAAAACGGACCTGTGGCCGGCATACGTGTGGTAGATGAACATGACGATGTTGTGCTCATAGCCGACGACGGCGTAATAATCCGTATACCTGTGGCCGACATTGCGGTACAGTCCCGCTACGGCGGTGGCGTGCGAGTGATGCGAGTGGGAGAGGATAGCAAGGTTGTCACCCTCGCCCGAGCCCCCCACGAGGAAGGCGACGAAGATATTGAGGATGGCGAAGGGATAGAGATCAGTGATGCCATTACCCCACCTGAGGACACAACCGAGGAATAAAAAATGTAGGGCTATTAGAAGATAGAGAACAGAAGACAGAAAAAAGGCAAGGGCACCAATACGGATGCTCTTGCCTTTTGCTCTTTTCTATCCCCCAATAGTCTCGCTTGGTACGATTGCCAGGGTGTAGCCCAGTGGTTCTAAAATCTTAAAAAGCGTATCGATTTGAGGTGTTGTTTTCATACTTTCGAGCCTTGCGATGGCAGGCTGTTTAAGGCCGGCGAGTTCGGCAAGCTGTTTTTGAGATAGGCCTTTTGCCTCCCTTGCCGCTATAAGCTTTCCGATGAGTGCCACTTCAAAATCGATTTTTGCACGCTGGGCAGGTGGTACTATAGCAGGGTCATTGTAAATATCGTTAAATTCTGAAAACTCAGTATTTCCTATTTTAATACTCATTTATTATCAGTCCTTTCCAAAAAATCTTTAAGGTTATTTCTGGCCTGAGCAATTTCTTTGGGCGGAGTATGCTGGCTTTTTTTAATAAAATGATGAAGCAGTACAAAAATATTATCTCGCCAATAAAAGAAAAATATACGGTTTTCAAGTGGCCTGAGTTCCCACAAATCACCATCAATATGTTTTACAACGGGCCTACCTATACGAGTGCCATATTCTTGCAAAGCCTTTATATAAGCACTGATTTTATTAAACTGTATGCGGTCATTCTTACTTGATTTAGATTTCTTGCTCAAAGCAATCAAAAGGTCTTTTATAGGTTCATTGCCGTTTTTATCTTTATAAAAAACTACTTTGAACATCTCGATCATCCACCCCCCTTACACAATTATAATAACATATTTGTTATTATAAATCAATAACAAATATGTTATTATAAAAAATCCGTAGGATTATTTATTCGTGCATCTGCGATAGCAGGCACATTTAAATAATAAGAGCCATGCATACGCACTTTTTGTTTAGATGCCGCCCTACGGGCATGGCGAATTAATATTAGCAAAGCTAATATTAATTTTAATTATTCAATGCCCTTTAAAAGCCCTTTTCTCTCCTCTATTCTCGGGTAATCTATCATCTGTTCAGCACCACAATCCCAAAATTGAGATAAAACGCAAACGTAAGCCAAAAAAGATAGGGTATAATAAGGCAGGCGGCGAGCTTATCCACCCGCACAAACAGAGCCATGACCCACACCGCCGACACAAGCAAAATTCCGAGCAAAATGAGTGCTATAGTATACTGCTGTGCCAAAAAAAATATAGGCGTCCAGCAAAAGTTGAGTAGCATGTGTATGATATATAGGCGGTAGGCTGAGGTTCTCTCACGGCTATGGGGTGAGGCCGATATTCTGGCCGCCGCATAGCCAAGTAGGGCATAAAGTATGCTCCAAGCGACACCGAACAACCAAGCCGGCGGTGAAAACGGTGGCAAGGTCAGCTGTGCATAGACCTCCCCCGTGTTTGGCACAAGCAG
>CAYJGR010000009.1:0-1729 GCA_964370005.1 uncultured Oscillospiraceae bacterium | reverse complement strand
AATTCCCCTCCCCCATAAATTTGCCCCAAATGCTTTTATATATGTCTATTGGGGAGGGGGAGGAAAAATGCTATTTAGGCAGATTGAATTGACGGTGTTCTATAATATCGATTCCAACCCATATTCCAAGCATAAAATTTTGATATAATTGATTTATCATGCCCTCGCTTTCTCTTTCATTTAAAAGGCAATGATATTTTTCAAATCTTTCCGCTTGTGATGGAGACATATTATTACAAAAATACTCATATTCAAATTTTATTTTTTTGGTAAGCTCTTTATATTTTTCAGTGTCTTTTATCCTGTGCTCCCAAGGAATAAAACTCCCTAAAAATATATCTTTTAAAATAGAATGTGACATGTTATTTTTCCCCCTATATTTAATAGTGCAATTATAGCAGACAAAAAAATATAATATACCAACGATTGTTGGTGTGGGGTAAAAAATTATAATATCGCAACGCATGTACCGACCGAAACGGCAATATTGTAGGGAGCGACGCCCCCGTCGCTCCGCCGTGGGATTTATATAAAACCTAACGGTAACCGTGTAAGGGAAATCCTGCGTGGTCGCCCGAAACATTGTGGTTTTTGTTACGTCCCGGAGCGACGAGGGCGTCGCTCCCTACGGATTTAGAGATTAGGGAATAGTCTTTAGACATTAGAAAAGGCCAAGGACACCCCCACGGATGCCCTTGGCTTTTGTCTTTTTCTACCGTCTGTCTTGGCCCTCCCCCACTAAACAACCGGTGGTTGCAGTAAAGTGAAGGGATAAACCGGGATGTTGCGCAGTACAAAATAAACAATCAGTAGCACAACAATGCCCCAAAGCAGGGATTTGGGTATGCGATCGTCCAGCACATTGCGCCCTACTTTTACAAAAGATATTGTCCCGCATACAAGATAAACTGCCGTGGGGGGGACAAAAATTGTCAGTAGGGGGTTTGTCCTAAATGCCGTCATAAAGTCGAGGTGTAAAATGCTATACAGTGTGCGGGAGGCACCACACCCCGGGCAATACAGGCCGGTAAAAAGCAGAACAGGGCAAGGGATACCAAGCCCCTGCCCCGGTGGGCTGTGATAGATGGCAATAAGTATACCACCGCACAAAGCCCAAAATATTGCTACTGCAACAGCACGTTGTTTTTGGCTGTTAATCATTTTTTTACAGCATGCCTTCCATGGACAATCCGCCGAGAACGATCAATGCAAAATAAGCAATCATAATGACACCACCGCCCACAGCAGCAATGATGGTGAAAAGCTTTGCCTTTTTGGCGGCTTCTTCTGCGCCCATGATGTCGCCTTGTGCTACAAGGGCATCGATTTTAGCGGCAAAGATAATACCGGCCACACCAAAGGGCAAACAGCAGAACAATGTGCTCAAAATCGACCAAATGAGATAGGTCGAACCCTTGGGAGCGCCTGCGGGGGGATTGTTGGCGGTAGGGGCGTTGTAGTTGGGGGTATACTGCTGGGTCTCGGGTGCGGGGGTATACTGCTGGGTCTCGGGTGCGGGGGTGTAAGGCTGGGTGTTGGCATTGACCACAGGGGGTGCGGCCGCTGTCGACATCTCTACACCACATGATGTACAAAATCTCACACCGTCGTTGTTCATAGATCCACATTTAGGACAATTCATAAATTTCTTCCTCCAATAAAATTACTTAACAAGCTGCCATGCAGACAATCGCCCGCAACATTTAATATATGTGCTTGTACTTCACAT
>CAYJGR010000008.1:1839-40086 GCA_964370005.1 uncultured Oscillospiraceae bacterium | reverse complement strand
ACTTGTGCCCGAATCTATCCCTAAAAAACAGCTCATAGGGTTTGTTCCTCCTGTTAGCAAACTTATTTTATCAATTCTCTCAAATTCATTTCATACGAATAACCCACTAACTCCTGGTATTCTTCTCGTGACATAAACAGACCTTTTTTTGCAAGTTCCAAGGTACTGCCATGCTCTTTGTAGTGTCCATACAGCTCGCTTAACATCTTAGCTTGCATAAGAACCGAAGCAAGCGGATGTATAACCATTTTGTACCCCATATCGTATAGTTCCTGATCGCTGTAAATTTGATGTAGAGTAAACTCACACACATCTGCTAATAGTGGGGTGTTGGTAATGGCCCCTGTGACCTTTAGCATATCCTCTTTTTCAATAAGATTTTCCGGCATGATAATATCCGCACCGGCCTCTTCATACAGCTTGCATCTACGAATAACCTCATCTATTCCCAGCGTGTTAAAGCAATCTGTTCTTGCTATAATCACAAAATTATCATCCTTGCGAGCCAGTTTGGCAATTTTAATCTTCTCGCATACTTCTTCTATCGGAACAACAGTCACGCCCTCCATTGCACCGCATTTTTTTGGCATGGTTTGGTCTTCAATGTGTATACCACTTACCCCTGCCGCTTCATAAGATCTAACTGTGCGAAAAACATTGTTGATATTTCCATACCCTGTGTCCGCATCACACACCAGGGGAATGTCTATGCATTCGGCTAAATATCCGGCTCTCATCACCATTTCAGTGGCAGTACCAAGCCCTATGTCGGGCTTTCCAAGCAAACTGCTCATTGTACCATTGCCACCCATATAAGCAACCTCAAAACCTAATTTCTCGATGATTTTAGCCCCTATGCCATCGTGGCAACCAGGAGCTACAATAAGTCCGGGTTTATTTATCAGTTCTCTGAGCCTTGCATTTTTTTTAATATCCATATTTATCATCCTACCTTTATTTGCAATTTTGTGCTGCATAAATCATCGGTTTTAAAAATTCAATGGTCTGCTTTGCACCTTGGGCATATTCGCAAAAATCATCCTTCACTTCCATTGCAATCCATCCCGCATAATCCATAGCCTCCAATACATTGATAGCCTCTTGGAAATTTATCGTCCCTGTGCCGGGCACGCCCCGATTACTATCGGCAAAATGTACATGTCCAATCAAATTCCTACTGCGCACAAATGCAGCTGCAATTGAGTTGTCCTCCAGCATCATATGAAACACATCCATCAATAGGCGCACGGGGGTTTTCGTCCCTTTGTTTATTTCATTTACATAGGATACCATTTCTTTTGTAGTATGGTTGTAATTCATTTCATAACGATTGATAGGTTCATATGCAATATATATCCCCTTTTCTCCCGCATAATCCGAAACTTCACACATGCACTCGGAGATGTGTTTTTTTGCTACAACCAAATCCTCACCTTCTTCTAACCACCCTTGTACTCTACCAAGCAAAATATTACACTCAAAAAAAGCCCCTAAATCAATAACATGTTTCATAAGCTCTACTGCTTGTTGGCGCACAGCTTTATCAGTGCTTGAAAACCTCACCTTACCAATATCATAAAGTCCTCCCGAGCGCAAACCCGACAGTTTCATTGAGTACTTGTCCAGCACTTTTTTCAGCTCTTCTTTTTGCACGTTTTGTGCATAACAAATTGGTGGTTCAACCCCTTTATAGCCCAGAGGGGACAATATTTTTAAATATTTTTCAAGCTCATTTGCAGTCATATTATCAAGTAGTGGTATCCCATAAGCCAATTTCATAATATATCTCCTTAGAAGTTGGGGCTACTGCTATAACAAGCAGCAGCCCCAATGATTGTTATTATTGATTGCTTTCGATGATCTCCATCATCTGCTCAAGTTCGGTGGTAAATCCATTTTCTTCTGCGCTGCTTGTCCAGTAATCACGGAAAATTTCTCTGAACTCCGACTCATCCTGTGTATATGTAACCTCAGCACCAACAGATTGGAACTTGTCAATATACTCTTCATCTGTTGCCTCAATATCAGCATTCACCTGTGTTTTAATGCTATCCCAGGTGCTCATGATTGTCTCTTGGTACTCGGCAGGTAGCTCATTGTAAATATCGTTATTGATTACAAGGCCAACAGAGGAGAACATGTGGTTGGAGTTCCATACATACTTGCCAATATCATAAAAACCGTAGCTGAGTATGGAAGACTTAACAGTATCAACACCCTCTACCACACCCGACTGCATAGCCGAAAATGCCTCTGTCCATGTGATAACGGTGGGGTTAAAGCCCATGAGAGTGAATGTATCAAGGTACAAATCCACCTCAGGGGAGCGAAGCTTTACATCTTGGCAATCGGCTGCACTTGTAAGGGGCATGGTGGTGCAAAATGCACGGAAACCTTGATAGGCCCAGCCCAAGCTTGTCATATTCATCTCTGTGCTCAAAGAAGCATCCAGCGAATCAACGATTTCACTCTCATAAAAAATCTGGTCTGCCAGATCAAAAGAAGTGATCAGCCAAGGGAGGTTGATAAGATTGTACTTGGGAACATATGTAGAGAGCATCGAGGTATCTGCATAGCACATATCCAACGAGCCCATACGAACCGATTCAAGATTTTCGGGTTGTGTTCCCAACTGTCCTGCGGGGAAGGTTGTGATGACAACATTTCCATCAGTTGCAGCCTTCACTTCTTCTGCAAACTGCTCCCATTGCACGGGGTGTTTTTTTACCCTAAACCCTGTTTTTTTCAGTGTTTAAGTAGTATAATATATTATATAGATTGCTACTAAAAATTTTTATAATCTAAAGGTAGTGAATTATGAATAAAAAAATACTCAATGTGGATGACAAAACCTTAAGAATCAGTTTATTTGGCGGCTTCAGTATCCGTTTAGGCGAAACCGAAATTTTTAGAGAAAACAAAATTAAGACAAATAAAGCATTACAGCTGATGGTGTTTTTGCTTTGCAGTCCGGGCCGTAAAGCCGGCACAGAGGCACTTGTCAATTCCATTTTAGATGCAGATGAGCTGGAGAACCCAAACGCAGTTTGCAAAAATTTAATTTATCGTTTGCGCAAAATTTTACGTGACAACGGGCTTGTGGACGAAAGCGAAGAAGCAGTTGTGTTTGAAAACGATGCCTATCATTTGCGGCTGAATTGTGTTAGCGATTTAGAGGCATTTAATGCCTGTTGGGATATGCTCGACAATCTTGACCAGGCCGACACCTTCGAATCGTGCAAGCAAGCACTGTCTTTATACCGCGGTGTTTTTTTAGGCGGGATGTTAAGTGATTTTTGGGTGAGTGAGCAGTTATCATTTTTAGAGAACCGCTATTTTGAATTCTTAAATAAGTTATTAGAACTTGTTCAGGCACAAGGGTGTTACCAAGAAGTATTGGATGAATTATCACAAGCATTTGGTTTATATCCACACCAAGAGAATATTTACTTAAATTATATTAAGGCACTGTATGAGTGCAAACATTTTAACAGAGCGTTTCAGGTATATGATAATGTGTGTGAGCGTTTGCTTAGCGATTTAGGGTTGCAGCCGCCTCCAAATTTACTCGAGCTGATGAAAACTCTAACTTTAGAAAATGAGGTCACAGCACAAAATACCAATGAAGTGCACCAAAATCTTTGCAAATCAGAAGTTTTTGAAAACGCACATGAATGTGGCTTATATGAATTTTCACATATATATCAGGCCATGCTTATGGGTGTAATGGGTATAGATAATACCATGAGACTTGTTTTATGTACGGTGTACGATGAAAACGGAGATGCATTTCCCATAAGCCCTCGCCTTGAAGGAATTAGCCAATATTTGCGCAAAAGCTTACGAGCTTCTTTGCTAAGCGGGGATGTTTTTACACGTTACAGTGCCAGCCAATTTATAATATTGTTAAAAGACAGCGATGAGGAATGTTGCCGTGGTATCACTTCACGAGTAAGAACACATTTTCATAATATACCGAAAATGCGCTCGTTGCGCCTAGAATTTTCATGTTCGGATTTACAAGAATTTCGCAGTGATATATAATATATAGTATAGTAAAAACCGCACCCAAGTTTTGGGGGCGGCTTTTTTTTGCGTAAGCGGATACAAATAAACGCCATGGAGATGTACTTTTGTTTATATGCCCCTCTGCGGGCATGGCAAGTTTAAATTAGTGTAGCTACTATAAATTAGCATTTTTAAAAGCGAAAAATGGAATAATTCAAACTCCGCCCCATTTTGTTTAAAATGAGACCTTTTTTGAGACCAAATACAGCAAAATCGGTGTATCTTCGAGGTAAAACGAGACCGTTTTTGAGACCGAGCAGGTATATAATACTCATCAGCAACATGTATGAACTGAAAAACAGAGCCTTGACTACTCGGTTAACACTTCCGAGAAAAAGTCGGACATTACATCACGCAATGTAATCACTGCAGTAAGCATTGCTGTACTCAAATTTTAATTCATACTAGAAGTAAAAATCAAACGAAATACACTAATTTTGAAAGGAAGCATGAAGATGAGTAACCATGGCATTAATTCTCAAAACACTCAAAGCACAAAACAAAGCAGCTTAAAAACAAAAGTTCTAACAATTATTCTTGCAATTGCAATGCTAAGCTCGTTATTCCAGTTAAATATTTTTGCTCTTGCTAATAATAATTCTACTGAGCTTACACAAACCGATGAGACAACATCGACAAGCCAGAGCCCTACCGATGACAGTGGCGCAAGAGAGCCGGAAGAAGGCACAACCTCGACACCACCTACAGATGATACAGACAAATCAGAGGCCGGCACATTTTCTTTAATTTCACCTGCGCAGGCAGCCGAGGAATTTACAATTACTTATTACAGTAATTATCCTGCAGATTCCGGTTTGGAAGATAAAGAATATGAAGATCCTACAAAATATGAAAGTGGGATGACGGGCATTGCCGCAACATTGGTAGAGGCAGGTTTCCGGACACCTGAAAATTATTATATTTTAGGTTGGAATCCATCTCCCAATGCAGGCACAGCACAATATCCCGAGAGTGGAGCGCTTAGCAAAATAGCCGTTGATTGGCATTTGTACGCCGTGTGGATGCCCTACAAAACAATGGATTTTACAATAAGTGACAGCACTTATACCTCGACATACAATGCAAAATCACACACAGATTTAATTACATGGCCAACCGCATATTCCACCGCATGGGCGGGGGAAGTTATCTCGGGGCTAACCTACGAATACAGCGTAAATGGCGGTGAATTTTCTGCCACAAAGCCTACGCTTGTAGATGCCGGTAATTATACAATAACAGTAAAAGCAAGCGCCCCCAAATATACCACCGTTACCACAACTGTAAACGCAGTAATACAAAAAGCACCCCTTAGCATTTCCCCTGATGTAGCGGGATCTTACGCATATGGCGGTCTTTTAGAAATTGCATATGTTTTACCCGCTGTAGGCGAGGCAAACGGTCCTAAATCTCAAGCGGATGAAACTGCTTTAAGTAACGTTTTTACAAATACAAACCCTTTGTTTGACGCTTTTGATAGCAGCAATATTTGGGTTAGCGATTTAGCTACAGCACTGCCCGATAGCTACACCGTTAAAATTAACAGTAGCGCACTGACTGCTTTGCAAAACAATTCGGCACTCAGTAATTATAATTTAAGTGCAACCGGTGGCAGTTTTAGCATTACGGCACTGAGCGGCTTAACGGTTTGGGCAGACCCACTTGACACAATATACGATGCTCAAAACCATGATGCGGTAAGCGGGGTTAACAGCTCGCTTACATCTGCAACAATTGAGTACAGCATAGATGGCGGCCCATTTAACACAGTAATACCACAGGTTAAAGACGCCGGTAGTTACAAAATAGAAATTCGTGCAACGGCAAACGGTTACAGCAGTGCCACCATCACACTGACAGCAGTTGTGGAAAAGCGCGACGCTACACTTGATATAGCACAACACAACAAAACAGCAGGCGCAAGCGACCCTGTCTTTAGCGCTACTATCAGCGGCCTACAGGGTAGTGATACAATCGATTATACACTTACTCGTGAGCCCGGCGAATCTGTAGGAACTTATGCTATTACAGCCGATGTAGTGGACAACAGCAATTACAATTTAACTGTAAATGATGGTTTGCTCACTATCACATCTGCGTCTGTTTCGCCTTCAAATCCCGGCACTACCCCCACATACCCTGATCCTACACCCAGCCAGCCCGAACCTGTTGTGACCCCCACTGTCCCCCAAACCGACATAACTCCTGACCTGGATGTTGAGCCGGCTCCGGAAAACGCGGACACAATTCCTCCTGAAACCGAGGCAGATCCTGCAATCCCACAATTGCCCGAAGTGGACGCCGATCAAGGCCCTCAAGTAAACATTGATGATGCAAATGTTCCTCTTGCAAGAAATTCCGGGGCATGGTCATTATTAAATCTTATTCTCACAATTTCAAATATTGTAATATCTTTTGCATTGGTAATAGGCTATTTTACAAGCAAACGCAAAGACGATGAGCAAGATGACAATGCAACCTTAAAACGCAAAGGATTGGCACGTTTGGGTAGCGTAATAGTAGCGTTAGTATCAACCTTACTATTTATACTAACACAAGATTTGCGTTTGGATATGGTTTTTATCGACCGTTGGACTTTTACAATGATAATTACTACAATTATACAAATTATTGCCGGTGTGCTTTCTAAAAAAAGCTGGGAATACGAAAACAGCGAAATATACGAAACCGCATAAATTATCGGTGTAAAACCATAAAGATCATTGATATCTTTAGCCCTCCAAAATGCTCATATATATTGATTGCAACTGCACACAAAGAACCACCCCCATGCTATGGGAACAGTTTTAAGAAACTGCTCGCATAGCATGGGGGAGTTGCATTTTTAGATTGAAATACTAAAACTACTATCTAAAATCGCACACGGGTGGCGGTTACCCTCACCATGTGCCCAAAGCGGTAGTTCATTGCCGGTTTATATCCTGCTCCTCAACTTTGCTATGCTCATAGTACCGGCCTGGCTCGTATTTTTCAATGCTACCCTTGCGCTTGCTTTTGGCCTTATACATAGCTTTGTCAGCAAAGTTCAGACAGGTCATAAACGACTCGTTATGCTCAGGGTATAGGGCATATCCAACCGAGGCGCTAACTCGATGCTCTGTGCCGGTTGGGGTTGTTATGTAGGCTTGCTCGAACTGCTTTTCAATAGTGCGCAACTTTAGTTCCAACTGCTCGTAATCTTCTTCGCCGTAAAGAACCATAGCAAGCTCATCACCACTCAGGCGGGAACATAGCTTATGCTCATAGTCAAAATTATGTAGCAAATTAGCCGCAGCTCGAATGAACTTATCCCCGGTCTCATGCCCCCATGTGTCGTTAACATACTTCAAATTATCTATGTCCATCATTATAATTGCCGCTTTTTTAACCTCATCCGGCCGCAGTGCCAGTTCTTTTAACTGCTCAAAGAAATATCGCTTGCCATAAAGCCCTGTTAAAAAGTCCACGTCCCGCTCTTTTTTTATTGCATTTTTTTCATTAATTTCGTCGGTGCAATCCAGTATAATCCCCCAGTCACTTTCACCGTCTTGATAACGCATTATTTTCAAAAAACGTTCTCCATTATCGGTAGAAAGCGAATACACATCGCTCTCGTTATCATGAGAAGAAGCCATAATTTCTCCCATGTAAGATAAAAATGCTGTGGGAGATTTGAGTTTTTGCTCCAATCCTTCCTGGCTGATTTGTAGAATTTCGGCCATCATACCGGTGGCAATTACAGAATTTGAATTACACTCGTACATCGCTATGGGTATCTTGACATATTCGAAAATAGTAGAGAACTTTCGGGATGTTTCTACCACCCGCCTTACCATAAAGTCCGCACTCCTACTAAGAGATTCCAACTCAGGCACGCCCGAAACACTAATTTTATGTTCTAAGTCGCCACCCGCAATCAGTTTCATGCCTTTTTCCAAATCCAAAAGTCCGCGTAGAACCACACGGTCGAGTAAAAAATATATAAGCACAATGACTATTGCGGCCACAGCCAATGATATGACCACTAAATAAGCGATACTCATCAGCGTAGGTCCGTAAAGCGAAGAAAAGCTCTGAAAGTATCCTATGTAAATGCCGTCCTGTTGTGGCATAAGTAGCACATGGCCGGATTCTTCTCCTATGGTGGCGTTTTGGGTCGCCAAATCAGCTTCCACTTCAAAGTCAGATAGCCCCAGTTCACTCAATTTTAATCCATTGATCGACTGATCGGTGCTACTGATGACTTCTCCGCTTGCAACGTCAACGGCAAAAAACACAGTGTGTGCAGAGGGGGTTAGTAGTGAAAAAATATACGAGAGATCTGTTGCCGCCATAGCCTCCAAAAGTCTAAGAGGCTCTATTCCGATTTGGACAATGTGCTGCCTGTCTTGACTCCACACCGCCACATACTGCATCTCTTTGTTTTCTGCAGTGTTGGGCGTGACATCTTGGGCAAGCTCCAAATCGTAGTCATCTAATAATGGCGCAAAAAACTGCATTTGAGCACCTGAATCAAATGTGTATCCATAATATTCGGGCACATTGCCGCTGTAAATTTCTCCTTCGGGGGTAAAAAGATGAATTTCATCAATTTGCAGTAGCTCTGTAATATAGTCTAACATTTCAATGTCATAAATTATATCCTGATTATACTGTATCATATAGGCGGCGGCATTGGCTCTAATCAGAAAATCCGCCTTGAGTTCTTCTTGTAACTGTTTAGCGGTCTCGTCATTATCAGCCAAAATACCTTCTATTTGCGCAATTTGCTCAGAGGCTTCACTGTGAAATCTTTCATACGTTGCATGAAGCATGGAATATGCACCCGCTGACAAAAGCACCCCTGTAATCACGAGCATCAAGACAACAAGTCTTGCTACGATGTATCTCTTCATATTTGTTTATCCACCCCACTGAGCTCATGATTTATGCTATGGGCAAAGACCCCACACCTTCATTATATCAAAAAACATATGGTTGTTTCAATATTTTTCTATCATTTTTCTAAAAAAAATACAATTAATTCGTTAATTTAGATTAAAAGTGTACAAATTAATCAGCATAAAATCGCAAAAAATGAAGCAAGTATGGTATGCCACGCTATATAGTCGGGGGGCTAATTTTCTTCGTATCGCTTTATGCAAATGATCGCCCACACGATGCCATTTTGTGCCGGAAGGCGCACAAAATATGCTCCTGCGGGAGCGGGTTATCCGCTTACGCTCTATGCGAAAGAGAACCCTGACGGTTCCCTTTCACACTATCCCTCCCTCCGAGTCGGGTAGGTTTTCGGTTTTTTGACGGGCTGAAATGATTATAGAAATCATTTCTCTTTGTGTCGATTGAGCCCTTTAACCCCACCCCTTTCGGTTGACAAATTTGGCATTTTTTGTTACAATGTGGCGTAAAACATATGTGCAATTTAGCAAAGTATAGCTTTGGAGGCTACGCAATGAAAAGGGTTTTGTTAGTCGGATTGTCCATTTTCTTAATGTTGACTTTTTTCCCGAATACAACCATGATCGCGGCCGAAAATCCCCCCCAGGCCGAAGTCGAAACAGCACAGCCGCCGTTTGATTTTACACAGGTGATCAAGGTGGGATATTACGGGGAGGTCACCGACTTTGCCGATGATATGGACAGCTTGAACAGCAAGGGGTATGGCGTAGATATTTTCCACAAGATACAAGAGGTCAGCGATCTGGAATTTGAATACATAGAGCTGAGCGCAGATCCCACAACTGCACTGCAAAGTGGCGAAGTGGATTTGCTTGCGTTTTGCACACAGTCCCAAGAACAAGCACAAGAACTGCTGTTTTCTCAAATCCCGTATGGCAAAACTTATGTCTCACTAATGACCGAGGATATGGATTTTGTTTATGGGGATTTCCCCGAGATGGATGGAAAAACCGTAGCTACATTTGTGGATAACATCGGCAATGAGCGGCTGGACTTTATAAGCGAGCATCTTGATTTTGAGATAGAATATATCTATGGCCAAGCACACAACTATATGGATTTGGACGCAGATTTTTATCTTGCATTTTCGGGGAGCAGACACATTGAAAGCCTAAACAATATTCTTGACGTAGGTGTTTATAATTTATATCTTAACTCAACTTTTGAAAATCGAGAACTCATAGAAAAACTCGATGCAATTTTATATGATATAGTGGTGACCGAGGGCAATTTTTTCCTTGAATTGGAGGAGAAATATTTAGCCGACAATGTGGAAATAACCCACCGTGGGATGATGCCCGATGAAATTGAAATATTACAAGAACGCCCCCTTGAGGTGGGTTATATCGCCGACTACGCACCGATTTGCTATATGAACGAGCAAGGAGAACCCAGCGGTGCAATGATTGATACCCTCAATTATTACGCCGACCTCTATGACTTTGAGGTAAATTATCACCCTTATTCCCTGAGCGATTCGCCCGAGGACTATGATCATTTTGATATACTTGTGACAATTTATGGCAACGCCACAAATGACAGAGAACATTATTCTGTCACCGAGCCATACTATCTGATGCCTTTATACGCACAGATCAACCTTGATCGTGTGCAAACAATTGTGCTGGAAGAAATACTCTCTACTTCCCCTAAAATAGGGGTTCTACCCTATCAAACTGTTGATTTTGGGTCATTCACCGAAGTATTTCCCGGCACAGAATTAGTGATGTACAATGATTGGTTTGAGCTGTTAGATGATTTTGAGGCCGGCAAAATAGATATGATGATGAGCACGGCAAGTGCCGCTACCTATGCAGAATTATATTTAGATGACATGAACAGAACCACTATACATACAGATACTTCGGTTCCCATGCAGTATTTTATCAATAAAGATATTGCCGAGCAGTACTTGCCAATATTTAATGTGATGATAGATAGAATGTCCCAGAGTGAGTATGAGGCAATTCTGCAGGTTAATGCCAATGAATTTCTTCCCTCGGGCGATGTGAGCTTTATGGAGTTTTTGGCAGGTAATTGGTATTACTTTGCACTGATTATTTTGACTATCGTGGCGGTATTCGTTTTTATATATGCAAATGTGCAGATTAAGAACAAACAAGCCTTATTAGAATCTTACAACACAGAACCTTTGACCGGATTTATGGCCCCTCAGTATTTTAGAGATAATATGGAGGAGTTACTAAAAACCGCAAAACCCAATGAATATGAACTGATAGTATTTGATATGGATATGTTTAAGAATATCAATACATATTTCAGCACTGATAAAGGTACAGAGGTTATATTATCTATTGCAGATGCGCTTAAAACTGCTTTTGCGGGCACAAATGCACTGATTAGCAGAAGAACGGCGGAGCAATTTTTAATATTCAGGCGGGTGAACGCAGGCGGAACACTGCAACATATTTGCGATCATTTTATAATGCCTGCAATAAAATCCAATATTGTTTCGAGATATAATGTGTATATGTCATTTGGAAATGTTATTGTTGATGATCCAAAGGAAAAGATAACTACGATTATTGGGCAAGCCTATGCCGCCAGAATGATAGGCAAAAACATACATAAAACTACATTTGTCACATTTGATGCAGACATGAAAAAACAATATGAGAATAAGGCCGCCATAACTTTCCGCATGGATCAGGCGCTAAAAGACGAGGAGTTTTTTGTTGAATATCAGCCTAAGGTTGACTTTAATTCCCTAAAAATAGATGGAGCAGAGGCACTTGTGAGGTGGCAACCAAACAATGGTGACAAGATATTCCCCGATTCATTTATTCCCATATTTGAAGAGAATGGTTTTATCCCCTACTTAGATTTATATGTTATTGAAGAAGTTTGTAAATTTATCCAATCAAATAGCAGGGTAATGAACATCCCCAGAATATCTGTAAATCTATCGGCGCATACAATCCTATCCGATAACATTCTCCAGAGCATTTGTCAGCATCTTTCCACCTATAACCTTTCACCCGACGCCATTGAGCTTGAGCTGACCGAAAGTGCAGTAGAGGCCAATGCAGATAAATTCCTTGAGGTTGTCCAGCAATTCAAAAAGCATGGGTTTGTAATCTCTATTGACGATTTTGGGGCGGGCGTTTCCTCGCTAAACAGACTTTCCACCGTTGAAGCCGACATATTAAAACTGGACAAAGCATTCTTCAGCCTAAAAGAACAGGGCTCCAGAAGCTCAAGCGTGGTGTCTGATGTTATATCCATGGCAAAACACCTCAACATGAAAGTAGTCGCAGAAGGGGTAGAGACCCATGAGCAAGCGCTATGGCTCAAGGGAATAGGCTGTGACTACGCACAGGGGTATTATTTTGCAAGGCCTATGGGCGGCGAAAACTTTAAGAAATTGCTCACAGCACCACCACAGTATAGTTTATCGCAGTAAATCTATATTGTGCGTGGTCGCACTGACCAATCCCCCCACCCGCACCGGGAGGACGCGTGCTCCCTCCCCCTCGGGGGAGGCGACGCAGGGAAAATCGGCATAAACAAAACGTTCCGCCCCGCACCACGCATTGTAGTGAGTGATGCCCTCATCGCTCCGACGTTGCAAATGAAAACAACGACTATGCAGTACACATTATTTATATATTAAGGAGCTGTAATAATGGGACAAAAGATGCTGGTTGTCATTGATTATCAAAAAGATTTTGTAGACGGTAGTTTGGGGTTTCCCGGAGCCGAGAAAATGGATGGGGAAATTGCCTCTTTAATCGATACTTATGTGGCAAATGGCGATATGGTGGTCGTCACCTTGGACACCCATGCCGAGGATTACCTGCAGACAAACGAGGGGCAAAACCTGCCTGTCATGCACTGTGTAAAGGGCGAGCCCGGTTGGGAGCTCTACGGCAAAACAAAAGAGGCCGTGCAAAAACACATATCCGACATATATATTATAGAAAAGGGGGCTTTTGGCGTCTCGCCGTCCGAGATGACAAAACTTCAAGCGCTCTTAAACCCCACCCACATAGAATTTGTAGGACTGGTCAGTAATATATGCGTGCTCTCCAATGTTTGTTGTTTTCAGGCGGCATTCACACAGGCAAAACTGAGCGTAAGAAAGAGCGCCACCGCAAGCCACGACGGCCTACTCAACGAAAAGACCATGGACGTGCTAAAGGGAATACAGGTGAACATTATTACGCAGTAAACACATAGTGAACGTTAAAAAACCCCCTTGCAACTTAGGCTGCAAGGGGTTTTGTCAACTTTTAACTTTTCATAACCAGCTCGGGTCTTGCACGGCTTGCTGGCATCAGCTGTTGTGCTCTGTCATACCATGCTAAGTTTTTCACGACAAGCAAGCACTGCCGAAGGTGTAACCGACAGCTCATCAATGCCTATGCTATCGTAGAAATCGTATAGATCAAGGTCGGCTCCAAGCTCGCCACATATGCCAATCCAGATACCATTGTCATGCGCATTTTTGGCGGCCATTTCAATCAGCCTCAATACTGCCTGATGGTGAATGTCGCAAAACGGCTCCAGGCTTTCGTTTTGTCTGTCGGTAGCCAATGTGTACTGGATAAGATCATTTGTGCCAACGCTAAAGAAATCCACCTCTTTTGCAAGGATATCACTAATCACCGCCGCCGCAGGGGTTTCAATCATTATGCCCACGGGGACATCTTGCTTGTATTCTATGCCCTGTTCATCCAACTCGGCTTTTACCTCGGCTATGAGTTCTTTAGACTTTTGCACCTCCCATAAAGAGGTCACCATAGGTAGCATCACCTGCAAATTCCCATAGACCGACGCACGATATAAGGCGCGCAGTTGTGTGCGGAATATCTCGGGGCGTGTCAAACATATGCGCAAGGCACGCAGCCCCAGTGCCGGATTTTCTTCCTGTGGAAGCTTAAAATAATCCGCTTGTTTGTCTGCTCCTATATCCAAAGTTCGGATAATCACGGGCTTGTCGCCCATTTTTTCCACCACTTTTTTATAGGCGGTGAACTGCTGCTCCTCTGTGGGGTAGTCGCTGTTTTCTAAGTACAAAAATTCACTGCGAAACAGTCCTATACCCTCGGCATCGTTGTCGAGCACCGTCTGCACATCCTCCACAGTGCCGATATTTGCAAACAGTTTTACTTCTCGGCCCGCCTTTGTCAGTGTTTTTTTGCCTTTATATTCCTGTAGCTGTAGCAGTTTTTGTTCTAAGGCACGTTTTTTGTCAATTTTTGTGGCCAGTTGCTGCTCGGTGGGGCTGATTATAACCTCTCCGGTCTCTCCGTCAATTATAATCATTTCGTCATCGTACTGCTCATCGAGTGAATCTCCCAGCCCAATGACGGTTGGGATGGCGAGTGTTCGTGCAAATATGGCGGTGTGCGAATTTTTTGATCCGCCTTTTGTCACCAATCCCAGCACACAATCACGGTCAAACAAGGCCGTTTCGCTTGGTGTAAAGTCGTCGCCGGCAAGTATTGCGGGGTTGGCCATCACGCTATCGTCCAAGCTGATACCCTGCAATACCTCGATCACCCGCCTGGACACGTCACCAACATCCACTGCACGTGCCTTCATGTACTCGTCTTCCATCTCGGAAAACATCAGCTCAAATTCCAACGCTGTCTCACTTACCGCATATTCGGCACAATATTTGTTATCTTCAATGCGTCGGACAATAGCATCATGGTAATCCAAATCCTCTAACATCATTTGATGGATTTGAAATAGGAGTGAATTTTCTTCGCCCAGCTTGGCCGCTGTTTCAACTGCCAATTTGCCCAGCTGTACACAGGCGGTACCCCTCGCACTCTCAAAGCGTATTATCTCTGCCTCTACATCATCTATCGGTGTTGGTTCTATCTTTAAGGTCCTTTGCACCCGAAAACTCAGTTTGCCTATGGCTATCCCTTGGGATACGCCTGTTCCTTTTAATATAACCATATCGCTCTCCCTGCTTATATTACATTAAAATGTTTTAGTAGCACTTTTTCGGCTTCTCCGCTCCACAATCCATTGCTTTTCTTGGTGCACTGTGCCAATTTTGCAAACAGTGGGTCGGTTTTTCCCAGCTCCTCAAAATCGTCCAGTGCGGTCAGGGGCATATCAAACTGGGTGTAGCCCAATATCTTGCCCGCACGAATGTCAGGCAATGTTGCGGTCGTATCGGCTATCGCATCAATGCCGCAAATATGGCTAACCATAACCGATGTGTGTAGCTTGTCTTGCTCGGCTAACTTTATCGCCTCTTTTAGGTCATCTGTATTGCCCCCGGTGCTGCCCAGTATGTGTGTGGAGATGTAATGACAGTTATATAGGTTCATTTCGGCGGTAAAATCAGCGTTGGTGGGTCCCGCAAAAAAGTTCATGCAACCATCAAATGCCATAAGCTTGTCGCCTAATTCACACAACTCACGGATAGGTGCGTATACAAACACATCATGAAAACCAACCCCGTCGGTGAGTGCCATCAGCTCCGCCTGTATATCTTGTGAATTTTTAGGGTTTACATATGTCAGCTCCACACCCTGCTTCTTTGCAAATTCAGGTGTTATTAGCTCCTTGGCACGGGCTATACGATTGTCATCTACATCGGTCACCACCACTTTGGCCGGTCGGTTGCCCGCCACCAATGGATACTCAATAGCCCCAAGTCCCATAGGACCGCATCCACCTAAGATCAGCACATTGCCACCCTCTTTAATGCCCATTGCGTGATCGTAGTTTTGTTTGTTGGTGTGGTACATGATGTTGTACCCGCCGATAATACAGCTCATAGGCTCGCCCAGCGAAGCGTCAAAGTAACTCTCGCCGGCATAGTGTAACAAACACCCAAGCTCCATAACCTCCTGTGGTATTATACAGTAGGTTGCAGCACCACCAAAATATTTATATGAATATCCCGGTGAGTCCAACTTGCCTTGATAGTTAAGTGCAGGTTGCAGTGCGAATTTTTCGCCTACCTTAAATTCATCGGCCCACTTCTTGCCCACTTTGACAATATCTCCCGCAAATTCATGCCCTATGATAATAGGATTTACATCTACGTCCTGTGGGCAACGCTTATGTGCCTTGCCCTGGCGTAGCAACTTGTAAGTTGACATGCATATGCTATCGCTGATGATTTTAACCAGTATTTCGTCATCCTTTATCTCGGGTAGCTCGAACTGCTCGAGTCGTAGGTCATCTGCTCCGTACAATCTCACTGCGTTTGTAATCATAATAATCTCTCCTTATTCAGTACACCTTATTTAATACCACTTGCTTTCTCAGTTCTATCACCATATCAAGGCTCGGGGGTTTTGTTCCCATGGTGGTAACCGCCCCCGCACTACACGCCATGGCAAGGGTAGCACTATCCACCAGCGACATCTTGTTGTCTGCGGCATAGGCAAACCCGCCCACCAAGCTGTCACCCGCCCCCACGGTGGAGGAAACCTCTACCTGCAGTGCATCGGCCTTGTAGCACTCGTCTTGCGTCACAAAAAGTGCACCGTCTTTGCCCATGGACAGCACCACGGTTTGAATACCACTCTCGACCAACTTTTTACACATCTCTATGAGTTCTTGGTCGGTCGCCGTGGTTTTGCCGTAGTAGCGCAATAGCTCATCACTGTTGGGCTTTATAAAATCCGGTTTTGCCTTTAGTGCATTGCTAAATGCCTCGTTGTCGGCATCTATAAATACAGTGGCACCCTTTGCTCTTAAAAGACTGCAGAGTGTTTGATAAAAGTCAGGGCTTGCATTTTTGTGCATACTCCCCGCCAAGACAAATATCACATCTGCACCCGCCATAGACAAAAGTGTGTCTATCACCTGCCGCTCTTCCTCGTCACTTACGATAACGCCCGGCTCGTTTATTTCGGTTATTCCGTTGACATCATCCAGCACCTTGAGGTTGGTTCTGGTGTTGCAAGCAACCTCCACAAATCGATTAATACACTTCTGTTTTGAAAGCTCGGTTTTAAATATCTCGGTGTTGCTACCACCATAAAATCCCGTTGCTACACTCGTGCCACCCAGCATCGCCACTATCTTGGATACGTTAATACCCTTGCCTCCCGCATCAATATCATATTTTTTGACACGGTTAAGCCCGCCCACCACCATCGGATCTATATAAACCGTCTTATCAATGGCGGGATTTAACGTAAGTGTAACTATCATCTAATTACCTCCAAGGAAAAGCTCCATAATTTTTTCTTTGCTGGCGGCTTGCACCAGAGCTATGGTGTCCTCTTCCTCTTCAAGTTTATCGACTATGTTTTCCAACACTTCCAGATGTTCCTCGCCCAAAGCCGCAATACCTATTACCAATTTGACAACCGAACCTTGCCAGTCAATGCCATCGGGATAGGTGATAACGCTAAGTCCTGTCTTTTTTATGTACTTTTTGTAGTCCGCCTCGCCATGCGGTATCGCTATAAAATTACCAATGCCCACAGAAAAATTCTCGTCACGTCGTAGCATTCCCTCGGTATATTCACCACTGCAATACCCCGCCGCTATAAGTAAATCGGCGCATCTCTTTATAGCATCTTTACGGTCCTCACTCGGTTGGTTTAGGATGATATCTTCTGCTCTTAACATAATTATGACCATTCCTTTCTTTGACAGGCACAAAACAACCATAGAAAATGGTCATAATATGCCATGTTTTTCGGTTGTCACAAAGTGACGAGAAAAACGGCTTCTAAAATTAAATTTGAAATTTATTTTCAAATTTACACCTCGTCTTCTTCACTTAATATATTCCTTGCAAAGTGGCTCAAGTGTGACCCCACAATTGCTTCTATCTTTGCATATACAGCCTCGCTATCCTCGGTCGTAACCGCTCGTAAAAAGCTCTCGTCCTCAATGAGCGCACTGCTTATACTTCCAATAACCTCTTTTAACTCCTTACTGCTATCTGTGGGAATTAACATCACCATGCAGGTATTTGCGCTGTGAGCATTGTCGTTTTGCACCTTGCGCCCCATGGTGGAAAGTATCGCCACCACCGGCTGTGAAACCCCATCGGTCTGGCAGTGTAGCAGTAGTAGCCCCAAGTCCTCTATTAGCTGTGAGGACATAGTTTCTCGCCGCATCAATGCCTCATAAATCAGCGTAGCACTGCGCTCGTCTGCACCAAAATATTCGCCGCTTACCTTTGCCAAATCATCTATATTTTTGGCATCTCTTGCGGTTATTTTGCAGTAATTGTTAAGCAGTGCCCCAAGCTCTCCTGTATATCGATTGAGCTTGCCAAGCATTGTTCGCAGATCGTAATGTTTTTTTGCATCACTTACATGTGGATGAGCTTTTATGCTGTCAATCGTTGTTCTTATCTGTTTGTACTCTTTCTCGGTGAGTATAGGATTTACATTGATAATCACCATATCAGGAGCATCTATCGGTATGGTTGAGATTATAAAATCATTCCCACTCCACTGCTCATAGTTCTTGTATTCGCAAATTTCTGTTATTAGCTCGTTGTCAAATCGCTTTTTGACCTGGCTGTTTAGCATATACGACACACCTATACCACCCATGCAGATAATTCCCACCCTGAGTCTGCGTCGCAGTTTGCTCTGACCCAGCTGCATCACTGCCGCACCAAAATGTGCCGCTATGCAGGCCACTTCGCCCTCGGGAACCGATTTTGCATATTCAGCGCTTATCAAATGCGTCGCTGCTTTCACTCGGTTATATATATCAGGAAATTCATACTCAATCTGCCCTTTGAGCGGATCGGCTATCTCGTAGCCGTTCTTGATACGTTCAATCGCAGAAAACATATGAATGCTAAGCCCTCGGACAAAATCTTCATTGACCTTGAGCATTGGAGCCAATCGACTGTCAAACCTATCAATCAACTCCAACGCTATGTCATGCACCTTGTTAAAGGCCAATCTTTCTTCTTCTGCGCTCAGTCTGCTTTTTTCTTTTGCGCGTGTAGATATCAATCCTTTGGCTATCTGCCTAAGCTCGCTGTTGGGTAAATCAATCGCAAATCGGCACTCTATTTCACCCGCTATTTTTTTGGCAATTTGCCACATCACCCCGGTCTGCGCCACATCATCATTATCACACACTATGCACTGTTTCATCACTCTTGACACCTGCACACATAGCCTATATTCCATCAAGCGCAGGGTATCGAATGTGATCCAATCTAACTGTGCGGACATAGCCTCAATAATGCTTTTTATCTCATCTTCGATGCCTGATTTAGGAAAGTTATACTTTAGCGCACATAGCTCGTCAGGTTTTAGACTTCGTGCCATATATGACACCAACAACTTGCGTATATTCTTTTCCTGACCCACTACTGCCACGCCAAGGCCTTTTTTCCTGTCGAGTTTCACATCAAAATCGGCAAATTCCTTTTCGAGTGTGTCAAGATCAAGGCTAAGTGTCGCCTCGCTTACCTCCAACATAGAAGCGTAGTAGTATAGCTTGTGGTAGTCCTTGCTGTCCAGTAGTGCAAAGGCGAGGGCTCTTTGTCTCTCACCTTTGCTAACTACCTGCTTATCGCTATTATCCGTAATATCTTGTGCAAATAACATCAGTTTTTCCGGCTCGCCATTTAAGTATATACCCTCTTTTAGACTGGTCGCCATCGTTATACCATACCTGCCCAGCAATGTGTCGGTTTTTTCAAGCTCACGGAAAATGGTGCGGCGACTAACCCCCAGCATGTGAGACAATTCATCTACACTCACCGGTTTATCCTGTTCTATGAGTATTCTAAAAAGCTTGGCAAGCCGTGTTGATATTACTTGCATAAGATTACCCCTCTACTATATGTTGGTTTGTAGATATTCCTTTATGAACGAAGCCGCAGTGTTCTCATCCTCGCCATCGATGCTCACCACTATCTCATCACCACATTTAGCGGCTAAACTCATTATATTAAAAAGTTTTTTGCCATCAGCTTTTTTGGCACCCTTTTCTATTGTGACAGCCGACGTAAATTTTTGAATTTCTCGCACCAAAAAACCGGCAGGTCTTGCGTGTATTCCCTGTGGATCAGCTATTGTATGTGTAAATGTAATCATAAATTTATCTTTCCTTTCAGTTCATTTATCAGTGTTTCATACTCAGGGGCATTCAAAAAGTCGTGTATAGGCACCAAATATGCATTGGGATTAGATTGGGCGGCCCGCTCTTGTAACTGGTTGTGTGTTACAATAACATCCGCATCGGCCGGTATTTCGCTAACCGAATGATGCACGACGGTGATACCCTCTATGCCCGCATTTTTCAGCTTTTTGCGAAGCTTGGTAGCACCCATTGCACTGCTTCCCATCCCCGCATCACACGCAAATACTATCTTCTTTACATTCTCAAGTGTAGCAGGGGCCACGCCTACTGCTGTTCCCTTTGCAGTGGCCTTCATGTCATGCATTTTTTCCTTTGCCTGATCTATATCGGTATCTTTCCCGAAGGCTTTTAGCAGTGCGGCCGCTACAACAAATGTAACAACTATCGAAACTGCAATGCCAAGTATATTTGCAAAGTAAGCATCAGCCGGACTCATGAGCATCATTGCGATTATACTGCCCGGAGCCGCAGGACCTGTCAGTCCACCACCGAACATTGAGAAAATGGCCACGGCCGAGGCGCCACCGGCTATTGTGGATAGGATCAAAATAGGATTCATGAGTATGAACGGGAAGTATATCTCATGTATACCGCCGAAGAAATGAATGATTGTGGCACCCGAGGCCGAGCTCCTGGCACTGCCTTTGCCAAATACTATGTATGCAAGTAGCAAACCAAGACCGGGTCCGGGATTTGCCTCGATCATATAAAATATGGATTTGCCCGCCTCCAGTACTTCTTCTGCGCCCAGTGGGGTAAATACACCATGGTTAATAGCGTTGTTGAGAAACAATACCTTTGCGGGTTCTACCAAGATGGATACAAGTGGCAATAGTCCCGTAGAAACCAGCGCCTCAACGCCATTACCCATGAAGGTAGTGCCCAGTTCCACCAGAGGTCCTATGCCAAAAAATGCAACGATGGACAACATTGCACCGAATATGCCTACTGAAAAGTTGTTTACTATCATCTCAAAGCCGGCAGGGATTTTGCCCTGAACTGCTTTGTCGAAGTATTTGATCACCACGCCACCCAACGGCCCACAAATCATGGCACCAAGTAGCATTGCCGTACTCGGCGCACCCATAATTACGCCCAAGGTAACAATTGCACCCATGACACCGCCACGGGTATCGGCTAACATCTTACCGCCTGTGTATCCGATAAGTATCGGTAGCAAATAGCTGAGCATCGGCCCTACCATAGTGGCCAGTTGTGCATTGGGTAGCCAGCCCACGTCTATAAATAATGCTGTAATGAGTCCCCATGCTATGAATGCGCCTATGTTTGGCATTACCATGCCACTTAAGAAACGTCCGAATTTTTGAACTCCGCTCTTCATATGAGTACCACCTTTTCTCGGTTCGTTTGCATCCGAACCATATTTTAGTGATATTGTACTGCGCAGTACTTATCCTGTGTGCTTAGTATACCACGCCAAATTTGTGATACAAGACAAAGAAGTTTAATGATGTCACAACTTTTTTGTGACATCATTAAACTTCCGATGTGTATTGAATAGTTACTGCGTTTTTTATGTAAATATTTACAAAAGAAAAAGTGTGTATTCGTGCAATCAGTCGATAAACAAATATAACTTGGGGTCTTCTCACGATTGGTTTTGCAGCTATCATAGCAAAACTGCACAAAAACTTTTGGCGTTTTTTGGGATGGCTATGGATATGGTATTGCGCCTAAACTTCGATAATTTATAAAATAAAGTGGTTTTGCCCCCATTTTGCATGAGCTACATCTGCTACATCAGCGGGGCAAACGCCCTTAAAACGCCCAGGGCAATAAACCTCAGCATTCTAAATTTACCTTTATGTACAATATTATCGAGGGTTATTTCGCGGCATTTTTGTTGTGTTTCCAAGAAATCGGTTTTAATATCGGCTATCACTGACGCACGATACATCCACACACCACATTCATAATGCAAATTGAGGCTTCTGTAATCAAGATTTATAGTGCCGACAACTGCTATTTTATCATCGCTGATAAACATTTTTGCATGTAAAAATCCGGGCGAATACTCAAAAACTCTTACCCCCGCTCTTATCAATTCTGCATAGTAAGATCGAGAAAGAAATTGTATGAATTTTTTATCGGGCATACCGGGTAAGAGCAGTCTTACATCAATCCCAGATTTTGCGGCTGTTATAAGTGATACCATCATTTCTCGGCTGATAATTAAATATGGGGTAGTGATATAAACATAATTTTCAGCACGATTTAGCATACTCATATATACCGTTTCGCCCACTGAATCTTTATCCAATGGCGTATCTCCAAAGGGTTGAATTACACCGTCGGTGGGATAAGATTTTGTCGGCTTATATGCTGAAAATTCCTCGATATGTTCGGTGACGGAATTCCACATAGAAAGAAACATAACCGTTAAATTGTACACAGCCTCCCCTTTTAACATAACAGCAGTATCTTTCCAATGTCCGTGTTTTACTTTATGGTTGATATATTCATCGGCTAAATTTATGCCTCCGGTGAAACCTGTGTTGCCATCTATAACACATATTTTTCTATGGTCACGGTTGTTAAAGTTTGAATTAAACAGGTGGTTAAAACGATTAAAAGCTCTGCAATCTATTTTGTGCCTGCCAAGTCTTTTGCTAAAATCCGACGGCAAGGTCGTCAAACAACCAAAATCATCAAAAAGAACTCTGACGTCAACACCACTCTCGGCCTTACTGATCAGAACTTTTTCTATTTCACCCCACATCTTGCCTTCTTCAATGATGAAGTATTCTAAAAAAATAAATTTTTCGGCTTTTTGCAGTTCTAAAAGCATAGTTTTCAGCTTTTCTTCGCCCAATTTTAAGTACTTTACTTTTGTATTGATATGAGTAGCTGCATGGGCCACCTTGCTTAAATAGTTTGATTGTTTAAGGGCTTGTATATCATCCCTTAAAAGCTCGGGGCATTGATTTTCATTGTCCCCAAATGCATTTTTAACCATACCCTCAATTTTTTTGTATACCGCTTCTTTGCGCTTGCTAACCCTATGCCCACTAAAAAAAGCGTAAAACATCCCGCCAAGCAGTGGGAATGTAAACATAAGAATTATCCAGGTTATTTTATTCTCTTGATATGTATCTTGGATAATAATATATATTATACACAAAAGACTAAAGAGCGGTAAAATAATAAATAACGACTGCGAATAATCCCCAAGTAAATATATCAGTCCGATCCATACACCGATTTGCACCATAATTGTTATAAGTATCACAACAGAACGTGCAATGATATTTGACAATGCTATTTTCATTTTCGCCCCTCCCTGTGATCAAATCTCACTTTGTCAGTATTTTAATGCCTTCCACTTTTAGGTGTTTGAACCCGGTTTTCTCAAAGTCCGATTTTGCTGCTGTTAAACATTATTTGGCGGGAATATTCTCATGGGTATAGACTTCATAAGTTTTTTGGCCTTTGGCGTATCATAATTTTTATCGGTCGATAAAATATCAACAATGGGAGTTTTAAACCCCGCTCTTATCCCTGTATGCACAAAACCATTGCGCTCATAAAAAGCAAGCCTTTTAACTCTTTGAGCATAGTTCTCAGCATTTTTATCCTCCATGGTTTCAATAAACAGGGTTACCGATTTGTCGGGGTATTTATCCAGTAGTACTTGTAATAGCTTTGTGCCATATCCCTTTGAATGTATTTCATCATTTACTGCGAGGTAAAATACAAACAGAGTGTCCTGTGCATCTATTGTAAATATAATTCCTACGAATAGCCCATCGTCATAATAAACTTTGAAATCATATTTTTCCTTTTTGATCAATAATCTAATAAACCACATGGGTATAAGTTCTTCGATTGGGAAAACTCTTTTCATAAACTGACAAATTTCTTTGTAGTTGGGGAGCTTTGCGGACAAGTTTTTTTCTGTTAAATTCATCTTATCACCTTTGTATTAATAATTATACTGCTTTTTATGTTTTTTATAAAGATAAAAAGATACCATTATTGCTAAAAATTCTGCAGCGGGGACAGAAAGCCATACCCCATTAAGACCAAATATTTGCGGCAATATAATAAGCGCAACAACAATTAAAACCAAGCTTCTTAAAACCGAAATAATAGCCGATACTTTTCCATTTGATAAAGACGTAAACATCGCCGAAAAGAAAATGTTAAAGCCCATAAACAAATATGAGGGCAAAAATAGCAGCAGACCACTTCTTGCCATTTGGAATGTTTCACTGTCTCTTGAAATAAATATGCCTACCGCCTCACTTGAAAACATAAGGGTTAATACAATTACAAGTATTGACGCTACAGAGATAATACTAAAACTTTGCATAACAACCCTGTGTAATGCGCTGTGATTTCCCTCGCCGTACTTAAACGCGATTATGGGTGCTACACCTAAAGTATAACCTGTATAAATAGCATTTTGGAACATTTGTATATATAAAATAACACTGATTGCCGCAACGCCCGCATCGCCTACTATACTCATTAATATAAAGTTAAACATAAGGGTTGTAATTGATGTGGCAAGCGAACCTACAAGCTCGGATGAGCCGTTAAACATGCTTTGTCCGAGGGTTTTTAGCTTTAGTTTTGGCTTTACAAAATGAAGGACACATTTTCTGCTGCATAAAAAATAGAAAAATCCTATAACACCGGGAAGTGCATTTCCTATGCCTGTTGCAAGTCCTGCACCGAAAATCCCCATGTTCAGTAGCTTTGGTGAAATGAAAATATAATCAAGAATAATATTTGTAATACCACCGGCAAGGCTTAGTATCAGACCAAACATCGGGTGGCCGGCAGTCACCATAAACGACTGAATAAACACCATAAAAAATACCGGAATTAAAAACCCCGCTAAACTAAGCATATAATCCTTTGCAAAAGGGTACAAAGTATCGCTGACATTTAACATGCCCAGAAGTTCATCGGGGAAAATTAAAACTACAGCTGTAAGCACTCCACCCAGTATGCCGCCGATAATATAAATCACAGTTAAAAACTGCTGTGCTTCTCTTTGTTTGCCTTGTCCTAATAATTTTGCAATGACTGCATTGCCACCTGTTGCAAACATAAGACCGACCGCCATTACTATTCCGAGCAGAGGCATGACTAAATTAGTTGCGGCAAGTGCACTTTCTCCAACAAATGTCGATACGAACACCCCATCAATAATCGAGTATGTTGACATAAATATCATCATTACCATACTCGGCAAAGTGTATTTTAAGAGTTCTATCATATTAAAGTTTCTTGCAAGCGGACTGTTCAATTTATTTCTCCTCACTTATATCCTCGGACAATAAGTCCGACAAATATTCAATCATTTCACATAGTAAATCTACTTTTTCTTCCCCGAATTTCTCTAAAATGGCCTGCTCTATTTCATCTTCATAACTTGCGGTTGTTTCATAATCTTTTGGGCTATCGGGATTTATTGAGAGATAAAACACCCGTTTGTCGGTTTTGCTTTGTGTCCTTAAAATATACCCTTTTTTGCAAAGCTGATTTATTTTCTCGGTCACAGACGGACGTGTGATTTTTAATAGATCGGCAATTTGTGAGGATGTGTATTTATTGGGGTGTGCCTCGATGATATTGAGATAAAGGGTGTCGTGATATGACAGCAGGCTCTTTTTATCGTGAGAATAAAGACGCCTGAGTTCATATAATGCTGTGTCATGTGTTATTTTGTGCAGTGACTTTGTTAATTTTCCACTCATATTTTGCTCCTTGTTTAATCTCTAAATTGAGTATTTTTAACTAACTACTTTATACTAACTATTTTAGCCTAACTATTTATGATTGTCAAGCACTTTATTATTTTTAGTTTTCATGTGGTATCAGCCATACCCAAATTATTGTATTTCTGCGCTGTTTGTGGTACACTAAGCCTCAGCAAATGTGATGGATATTTGAAAGGAGTCGAAATTATGGTAGTAATAGAAATGGAAAGTGGCAAAAAAATTGAACTGGAGCTAAAACCCGATTGTGCACCCCTCTCGGTGGAGAACTTTGAGGAGCTTGTGCGTGGGGGATTTTATGACGGCCTTATCTTCCACAGGGTCATCCCCGGTTTTATGATCCAAGGCGGCTGCCCCGACGGCACCGGCATGGGCGGCCCCGGCCACAACATCAAGGGTGAGTTTTCCTCCAATGGCATCAACAACCCCTTAAAACATACCCGTGGAGTGCTGTCCATGGCACGCTCCATGAACCCCAATTCGGCGGGGTCGCAGTTCTTTATCATGCATGAGGATTCTCCCCATCTCGACGGTGACTATGCCGCCTTTGGTGAGGTTGTCTCGGGCATGGAGGTCGTGGACGAAATCGCCAACACCGCCACAGGTCGCAATGACCGCCCTGTTGATGATCAAATCATGAAAAAAGTTTATATTGTAGAGGACTGAGTCATCTCGATAAAATGCCCCCGATGTAGGTTGATTTCCTACATCGGGGGCTGTTTTTTCTTATACCGACAGCTCTACACGCTCGCCGACAATATCTTTGTTTTTTTGGAGCAGTGGCACTATCAGCTCACTGCTGAACTCCTCGGTCTGGCGTGGGGCACGTCCTGTGAACATCGCAGGGTCGAGCAGTGCGTCAAGCTCGGTGCGCTCCAGTCCAAATGCAGGGTCACGGCTTATGCGCTCAATAAGGTCGTTTTCGCCGCCCTCCTCCTTGACCACCGCTGCCGCCGCCAAGGAATGTTCCCGCAGACGCTCGTGCAGCTCTTGACGGTCGCCACCTTTTTTGACCGCTTTCATCATTATGTTCTCGGTGGCCATAAATGGTAGCTCTCGCATCACCCTTGCCCGCACCACCTTTGGGTAAACCACAAGCCCATCACAGACGTTGAGCATTATGTTCAGTATGGAATCGACCGCCAAAAAGGCCTCGGCCACAGCAAGACGACGGTTTGCCGAGTCGTCAAGTGTGCGCTCAAACCACTGTGTGGCCGCCGTTATGGCAGGGTTTATCGACAGGCTCATGACAAAGCGGGACAGTGCGGTTATGCGCTCACTTCGCATGGGGTTGCGCTTGTAGGGCATGGCCGACGAACCGATTTGATGCTTTTCAAACGGCTCTTCCATCTCCTTGAAGTTTTGCAGTAGGCGCATGTCGTTTGAGAACTTTGAACAGCTTTGTGCAATGCCCGACAGGGCATCCAGCACTTGACTGTCCACCTTGCGGGAATAGGTCTGCCCCGATACTGGCACCACGCTGTCAAAGCCCATCTCTTTACAAATCATATCATCAAGTGTGCGGATTTTCTCCTCATCCCCCTCAAAGAGCTCCACAAAACTGGCCTGTGTGCCGGTAGTACCCTTTGAGCCGAGCAGTTGTAGCTTGTCTATGCGGTGTTCAAGCTCCCATACATCCATCAACAGCTCGTTCATCCACAGGGTGGCACGCTTGCCCACCGTCGTGAGCTGGGCGGGCTGTAGATGGGTGTAAGCAAGTGCGGGCATGTCTTTATACTCGAGTGAAAACTTTGAGAGAAGTGCCAGCACGCTTATGAGCTTTCGGCGCAAAAGTTGTAACCCCTCCCGCATTATTATCACATCGGTATTATCCCCCACATAACAACTGGTCGCACCCAGATGTATTATGCCGGCCGCCTCGGGGCACTGCACACCATAGGCATATACATGGCTCATGACGTCGTGGCGGGTTTGTTTCTCTCGGGCGATGGCCACATCATAATTTATATTTTCGGCGTTGTGTTCAAGCTGTTTTACCTGCTGGGCACTGACAGGCAGGCCGAGTTTGTGCTCGGCACGGGCGAGGGCTATCCACAATTTGCGCCATGTGCGAAACTTTTTATCGGCCGAGAATATATATTGCATCTCGTCCGAGGCATAGCGGGTAGAAAAGGGGCTTTCATACTTGTTGTTCATGAGGTTTCTCCTATTCTTTGGGTGTATGATGAGGTCACTTGTCCAAAAGCGACTCGATTAGCAGTGCATCGGGGGTGACGATGGCGGTCTGATATGGCTCGTATACCACCATGCCGGGTTTTGCCCCCTGTGGTTTTTTCACATTGCGAATAAGGGTGTAATCTACCGCCACCTTGGTGGACTCTCTGGCCTTGGAGTTGTAGGCCGCAATTATTGCCGCCTGCTCTATGGTGCGCAGCGGGATTTCCTTGCCGTCGGCGATCACCACCGTATGGGAACCGGGTATATTTTGGGTGTGTAGCCACAAATCGTAGTTGCGACTATCCTTGAGAGTTAAGCGGTCGTTTTGTAGGTTGTTGCGCCCACACAGTATGGTAAAACCATCGCTCGAAATATATTTTAGCGGGCTTAGCTTTTGCGGTTTTACATTCTTTTTTGCATGTTGATGGCGCACATAACCCTGCTCGGCCAGCTCCTCCCGCAGTGCCGTCAGGTCGGCCTCACCCTCGGCTCTGGTCAGGGCATCAAAGACCGAATCGAGATATATAAGCTCCTTCTCACCGCTCTCTATGAGTTCCCGCAATTTTTTCTCGGCTGTGTCGGCCTTGCGGTACTCGTTGTAGTAACGCTGGGCATTTTGACTGGGGGTCAGCCGCATATCGAGCGGTATCTCGACCATAGCGCACTCGGGGTCGTAGAAGTCTTGCACCACCGCCTTGCTATCCCCCTTTTGTATGGCGTATAGGTTGGCATTTAGCAGTTCGCCGTATTTGCGCAGGGTGTCCCGCTCTTGGCTTGTCTTTAGCTCCTCGGTTTGGCTTTGCAGGCGTCTGGCCACCCTCTCGGTGGTGTTCACCACAAGGCGTAGTAGGTCGCCCGATTTCTGGCGCATACGCTGACTGCGGTCTTTCTCGCGATAAAAATCGCACAAAAGCTGTGAGCAGGGACGTTCCCCCTCATAGGTCTTGGTGGGATATGATGCCCCATACTGCGAAAGAGGTATAAACGAAAACTCGACAGGGCGTCCGCCCTCGTCAAATACAATTGTCGGCCGTGGCTGACCCAGCGCCTGTAAAAACTGCTCAAAAGCTGTGGTAAGGCGGGTGCGATGTTCTTTATTGAGTAGGCGCACCGTGGCATTGTTATTTCTAAGAGCATACAGGGCAAGTTCCCGCCCCACGACGGGGGATATCCCCTCGACCTGCTCCAATATACCCTTGGATAGCTCGATATCCCGCCCCGCACACACCGCCTCACTAAGCTGTTCTGGGGTGCTGCAGAGAGGGCTTGTCTTGTGCTGTGGTGGGGGCAGGGTGTAGCTCACGCCGGGTAAAATGGGGCGCACCGAGGATGTCTCGGGGTCAACCCGCTTTATGGCATCCATAATTTTGCCATCACTGCCCACAAGTATTATATTGCTGTGCCGTCCCATTATCTCGATAGCCAAGGTCAAAATCACCTTGTCGCCCAGCTCGTTTTGGCACTCAAATTTTAGGTGCAGTATGCGGTCAAGCCCCATTTGCTCCACACCGACCAAGCGACCCGATCCGAGATGTTTGCGCATAAGCATACAAAACATCGGAGCGGCCTTTGGATTCTCGGGCGGGGTATCTATAAAGTGAATGCGGGGACTGCCCGAACCGGCCGACAGCAAGAGTTTCCCGCCACCACCACGCCACCGCAGTGCAATGACAAGGCTATCCCTCGAGGGCTGACTTATTTTATCTATGCGGGCATCAAGTGCTTCACGTTCTATCTCTTTTGCAAGTAAGGACAGGTAAGCTCCGTCCAGTGCCATTTGTTCACGCTCCTAATATTTTATGCTGTCTTAAATGACCTCATCCTGACTGAACTCGACCGTCACGGCGTAAACATATTCGTAGCCGTAGGGCAAAAAGCTTTGGGGGTCGTTGTAGCCCTCGATTACACTGCCCGAGTATCGACCGCTTTGACCGCTCACCACCTGAATGGCCACCGGCACTTCGCTCATCTCGGTCATATCAATTTCTTCGGTGATAAAGTCGGTATAAAGCGCCCTGCCTGTTATATCCAGTGGCGCCTGGGTGGCAAATCGTCCAAGCCATGTCGCCTCATCGGTTTGCAGTGCCACCCCCATGCCGTCATACAAGTGGTCAAAGCTCAAGGCCACATACCCCTTGTTATCATCTACAGTGCTGTAGTTCTCCCCCGTAACCGACTGCCACTGTCCGTCCATGAGCATATATACTTCAATTTTTATGCTGCTTGTCCCTGCGGGTTGGGCATACTCGAAAATAAAGGCATCCTTGTCCTCCACAAAGCTTACAAGCTCACCGACTTCGAGTGCGCCGTTATCTATGGGGGTTATGGCGGGATCAACGGCTGTTAGGTCGGCGATATCAAACTCATTTTGCACCATATAAACCGTCACAAACACGCCACCCACAAAGAGCGCAAACCACACCACCATCAAAAATGCCGGTATCCCACGCCCCGAGGTAGCTTTGTTATAAGCCGCCATCCATCCTATGCTCTGCACAAGGGCTATAAGTCCCCCGATAGCGGGCAAAATCCAAGGCAAAAGTTCATACCCCAGCAGCTGTACACCCCCAACAGTCAGGGCGGCCAGGCACAATATTACAGTAAGTATGTTAATTCTCATGTTTATGACCATTCCTTTCTGCCAAAGGCACAAAACAACCATAAAAATGGTCATAAATGCGCCATGTTTTTCGGTTGTCACGAAGTGACGAGAAAAACGGCTAATAAAAATATAAGTTTGAAATTTATTTTCAAACTTTCCCCTTGTGCTCCTCGTCTATTTTTGATATCCTCAACCATTATATCCATTTACAAACCTCTGTGCAACTTTCGGCCACATTTACATGCAATGTCGGGAACTTTATGGCCAACTTCTCGACAAGAGGTTTTATAATCACATTTTCGGTGGCAAAGTGTCCGCCGTCAATCAAGGTCATGCCCAGCCTATGAGCTTTGAGATAGACATCATGTTTGATATCGGCACTCACAAATGCCTGTGCCCCCTGTGTGGCGGCTGTGTCGAGCAGATCACCCCCCGACCCTCCGCATACCGCAAGGCAGGTGATTTGTTCACGCCCCTCACAAAATCGCACTCCCCCACAGCCTAACCTCTCCTTCACAAACTCGGCCAGCTCCTGCGGCCACATTGGCTTTTGGGTGAGGCCTATGCGCCCGAGGCCATCGGGGGCAAGTGGGGCGGCATCTCGAAGCCCTAACACCTGCCCGAGCACATGATTGACCCCCCAATCGGCCACATCCAAGTTTGTGTGCGCCGACAACACATGAATACCCCTGCGCACCGCCTTATAGGCCATATCCCCACTGCCCAGTCGTCGCAGTGGGCTAAATATCACGGGGTGGTGGCTCACCACAAGGTTACTGCCAAGGCCGGCGGCCTCCTCGAGCACCGAGGGGGTGACATCGAGCGCCACCATTATGCCGGTTATAACGGCCTGTGCATCCCCGAGCAGCAGTCCCGAGTTGTCCCAGTCCATGGCAGTTTCAAACGGTGCTATCTCATCCAAAAAATTTCTTACATCACCCACTGTAATCACACTATCACCCCTTGATAATAAATACTATATTTCCCCCACTATCCTTAAAATACGGCTCTCCAACTGCTCTAAAGCCAAAGTGTCGCCACCGCTCATTTTAAGACCATTTATCTTACGGCGTAACCGTCCCAACACCTTCTCGGCATAGGCAAGGTTGTCGCTATCGGCAAAATCACATATCCCGCCGAAAATCCGCTCTATATCGCTCGGAGGGTGTCCCTGTCCCGTATAGGCCGCCACCATAACCGAGTAGGTCTTGCCAGCGGCACAAACTCCCTGTTCATGAATGATAGAAAACCCCTCACTATACAAATATTCCCGCAGTTTTTCGGGGCGGGTCATGGGCTGGAGGATATAGTGTTTATCGGGGGATTTTGTATGGGGCCAATCCCTTAAAATATCGGCGATGAGTTCCCCTCCCATTCCTGCAATAATAATATCGTCCACCATATCGCTCTGAAAATCACAAAGCCCGTCGCACAGTACGGTTGTAATGCTATCCTGCAAACCGTGGGTAGCTATCAAATCCACCGCTTTTTGAAGGGGCAAGGCATTTATATCGGCGGCATAACCTCTGGGGATTTTACCGCTTTTGACAAGATGCACCATCAAGCGACCGTGATCTGTGCCGACATCGACCGCCACAACACCGGGACGTACCATATCCGAAAGCAAGCACAACCGCCTATCAAGTTTCAACACAGTCCAAACCACGCCCCCACAAAGTTATTTACATATTTATTATACCCATCAATAGACCTGCTGTAAAGACAAACCTGCCGAAGTGCGACATAGCCACACTTCGGCAGGTTATACATTTCTTTACTTACTCGGTCTTCATTTTCGCAAAGCAATCGCTACAATAAACAGGGCGATCTTCACGGGGTCTAAAGGGAACCTTTGCCTCTGCACCACAACCGGCACAGGGGGCATTGAACATCTCACGCTCTGGGCGAGAGGCATTCTTTCTGGCATCCCGACAAGTTTTACAACGCTGAGGCTCATTGACAAAGCCTCTCTCGGTATAAAACTCCTGTTCACCCGCGGTAAATACAAATTCCCCGCTACACTCTTTGCAAACTAACGTTTTGTCCTCGTACATCTTTATTACCTCGCTTATGGATTTTTTTCCTTATAAAAAGGAATTATCTCAACCCTTACAGGGTTGTTAACATGGGACGGGGGTGGGGCTATTTCCCTTTGAGTTTGCGTCTAACCCGCTGTAGTGCATTATCGACCGCCTTGGGTGTGGAGTCGAGCGAAACCGAGATTTCTCTATATGTATGACCACTTAGATATAAACCCAGCACCTGTTGTTCGTATTCTGACAGCAATTCCTTCATTTTTCGGTCGTGTAGTTCGGTGGTTTCCTTGTCAATGAAGGAGGATTCGGGCTGTTCTCCGCAAGGGATTTGTATGGCTTGTCCATCCTCTCCCGGCGATATTGACATATAGTCCCGCAATGGGAAGTTTTTTGGTGAGAGTGCCAACTTGACGGCCGACAGTATGCGATTTGTCACACATTGTGCGGCAAAGGTGGAAAATTTGCCACCGCGCAGGGGGTCATAATGTCGCACAGCACTCCAAAGCCCCATCATGCCCTCTTGTTCGAGGTCATCGATCTCAAGTCCGGGTCCATAATATCCTGTAGCACGGCTACGCACAAGCGGGAGGTAGCGCACTATGAGAAGTCCCGCCGCTTCGTTATTGCCCTCGGCGGTCAAATTCACCAGCGTCTCATCGCTCATCTTGTCCAGTGGGGTATGCATTTGCTATCCTGTCTCCCAATACTTGGTTATATTGTGTTCGTTTCTACGTTACAGTGTAGTTTTTTGCAGGAAATTTGTCAATAGTTTTTGTGCGTTTTAACTGGTTTTGTAAGTTTTTTGTTTTATTTTCCAAATATAGTGCGATATAATTAGGTATAAAAACTACATGAAAAATAAAAGTTTAACAAACATTACCTCGGGTATTGATTTTTTTAGAAATATGTTGTAAAATACTATGGTAATAATGTCACTATCCAAGCGTAGACCAACAAGACACGCCGGCGTGTCGGAATGGCAGACGAGGCGGATTCAAAATCCGTTGGCGGCAACGTCGTGTGGGTTCAAGTCCCACCGCCGGCACCACCAGCTTGAAGCTGGACACAAATCACGCTCTAAGCTTTTGCTTAGGGCGTGTTTTTTTGCCCGCGTCCATGCATGTCCTATATCGCCAATCGCACCAAAGTTTCTCTATCAACTTTTAAGGTAAGTTTAAGGTTTTGTGATATAATGACCACAGGACGCTCATTTGCGTAAGGGGATTTTTAAAATCGTTTGTGCTGTCCACAGAATGGAGATTTTTATGAGAATACTGCTGTGCGAAGACGAAAAAGAGCTTTCGAATGCTCTTGTGAAAATATTAAAACACTATAACTACTCGGTTGATGCGGTTTATGACGGCGAGGAGGCGATGGTGTTTTTGGAGGCCGAGAATTATGACGCCGTGATTTTGGATATAATGATGCCAAAGTTGGACGGGCTATCGGTGCTAAAGCGGGTGCGAGATGGGGGAAATCTTGTGCCTATAATAATGCTCACCGCCAAATCCCAAGTTGACGACAAGGTCACGGGGCTTGATTTTGGCGCAAACGATTACCTCACAAAGCCATTTGACACCAAAGAACTATTGGCACGGTTGCGGGCAATCACAAGGGCGACCGGCGACAGCACCTCCTCGGTTTTGTGTGTGGGCGATGTGAGTTTGAACAGGAAAACCTTTGAGCTTTATACAGATAATCATTCGTTTAAGCTGGCGGGCAAAGAGTTTCAAATGATGGAAATGTTTATGATGAACAAAGGGCAGGTTATTCCCACCGAGCGTTTTATGGAAAAAGTTTGGGGCTATGACAGCAATGCCGAGATAAATGTTGTATGGGTGTATATCTCCTACCTTAGGAAAAAGCTGAAACTTCTCGGGACAAATGTCCAAATAAAGGCCACACGAAATACCGGCTATTCTTTGGAGGTATGATATGCTAAAAAAGCTACAAAGAAAATTTGTTTTGCTTACAACCATTATAAGTGTGGTGGTAATGCTTCTTATTGCGGTTTCAATAAATGTAGCAAACTATATGTCTATTATAAGTAATTCTGATGAAGTTTTAAATTTGCTGATACAAGGTGAACTTAAAATGGGGGAGTCTTTTGACAAACCCGAAAGATTGCCCAGCGAAATCGCCTTTACTACAAGATTTTTTGTCGTGCGTGCCAATGCCGACGATGAAATACACCATATAGATACACGTAATATAAGCTCAGTTTCGCCCGACGGTGCAGTGGAATATGTGGCGACTGTAAATGAGAGCGATGTAAGTACAGGGACAATAAATAATTTTAGATATATAAAATCACAAAACCAGATAGGCTACTCCTATTTCTTTCTCGATATCGAGGAGGATTTAATCGCCTTTGAAACATATATGTATTATTCAGTGCTCATTTTTGTGGGTGCTATAGTTTCAATATTTATTTTATCGCTTTTATTATCCAAAAAAGCGGTAGCCCCCATAGCCCAGAGCTTTGAGCGACAAAAGGGGTTTATCACTAACGTAAGCCACGAATTTAAAACCCCTCTTGCCATCATAAAGGCCGACTGCGACGTGATTGAAATTGACAACGGCGAGGGCGAATGGACACAGAGCATCAAAACCCAAATATCACGCCTTGATACCCTTGTGGAAAATTTAATTTCACTTACAAAACTCGATGAGAAAATAGAGCTTATAAAAACCGATTTCTCACTATCCGATGCCATAACCGACACGGTCGGTGAGTTCTCGGCGAGCATTAAAAATGCCGAGCTTACCACCACAGAAAATATAGAGAAAAACATCACTTGCATCGGCGACGAAACACTTATCAGAAAAGTCATCGCCATTCTTACCGAAAATGCAGTGAAATATGCCCTGCCAAAAACCCAGCTTAAAATTTCTCTGGCCACACATGGTGGCAAAAGAGTGTTTACCCTTGAAAACGCCTGTGAAGATATAGAAATCGGCAAACATAACGACTGGTTTGAGAGGTTTTATCGTGGGGATAAGTCGAGAAACAGCGGGACAAAGGGCTACGGTATAGGGTTGTCTGTCGCTAAAATGATTTGCGAGCTACACGGTGCAAAGATATCGGCCGAGAGCAGGACAGGGAAAGAGATTGTTTTGACGGTTGTGTTTTAAGGGCGCAACATTTAAACGATTAAAAGCAAACTTTCCATAGCCAAATGACCCCGCAAACGGTTTTAGAGCCCCCCTTGCTCAGGACTAATTTATACTGCAAACCCGTGTATTTGCATCAAAGGGATAAACGATAAGTTCATCTCGGGTCAGGTCCTCATTATGCATATTTACAGCACTGAGCGCACTGCACTGATATGTTTTATAGTAATATATCCCCTTGTCGGCATTGATGCAGCAGGAATAGACGGTGATATCATACTCTTTTCCATCCAGCACACTGCCGCGCACCATGGCCACGGCACCGAGCATATGAAACATCTGTGCTACGGATGCCGTTTCGTCTTTTTCGGCGGCGGCGTTTGCTTTTAGAAAGTAGGCTTTAACAAATCTTGACTGGGATGAAAAATCACCCGGCAAACCCAAAGCGCCCAATCCCATGCAATAATTCTTCAGCTCAATTTCTTGTGTCATGGTATTTTCGGGACTTTTATTTGATAGATGCATATAATTATTGAGGTTGTGCAGCTGCATATCAAAAGAAGGGTTATTTGTCATTACCCCCGTTTGGTTCTCATATATGTGCATACCGGTTTTTGTGCACTCGACCACCAGCGAAGAATTTTTATCAGATATAATAAAATGCAGGCTGGGTATTGGCAAATTGGGTGCAAAAACTTTATCGGTAACATTTATTTGTTTTAAGAGTTTTGCGGCCTCTTTTGTGTTTTTGGCCTTACAAAGAATATATGGAATAAATTCGTTTGCGGTGACATTGTTTTTACTCTTACGACTTTTTTGAAATACCGCCATATCGGGGAAATTCAGTCCGGCCATATATAAACCTTTTTCGTTTACAGCCTCGGCAAAAAGCGGGTAATTATTTGCAACCATCGCCGCCCCCATTATCGCGTGATGATTTTCAATTGTGGGCATGTCCTTAAACGTAAAGGGGTAGTTTCGTGGCACAATAACAATTTTTCGTTCAAAATCAAAACTGATATCCATATTTCTTCCAATATAAAAATCTTTGTTATTCCATGATATCGATGTGCACATAATCACTTCTCCTCAAGTATATTATAAGGGGTTTCACTGATCACATTCTAATACTTTTGCATATCGTTTATCAATAGGAAATCTCTTATTTTGCAAAATAATGCTTCCACACTAAGATTTTTTCGATTCCCTCTATATAAACTTCTTAAAATATAGTATAGTATGTTATAAGATCAAATTAAAATAACAGCTAAAGAAATTAAGAGGGACATATGAAAATGAATATTAGTGACAAAAAGATTTATAAATTTATGTTTGTTGCGGCGGCACTTGTATTTTTTATTTTGTATTTTTCGGCAGTGTCAAACATAGCGGGGGTAATTCTAAGCATAGTAGCCCCGCTGTTTGTGGGTGTGGCCATCGCTTACATCGTCAATATACCACTCACAATGTTTGAAAAAATCTACTTCCCAAAATCAAACAGCAAAATAGTCACCAAAACTCGCCGCGGTGTGTGCTTGCTCGTCTCTGTAGCTCTCATTGTGGGGATAGGGGTTTTGGTTATTGCCGTGGTCATTCCCGAGATCGCCTCTGCGTTCTCGATTGCACTTGCAGGATTGCCCGCCCTTTTGCAGGCCATCGAAAACTGGATCATTGCAAACCAAAGCATCTTCCCAAGCATTGCCGATTTTATCCTCGAACAGGTCGACCAAATCAACCTCCCCAACTTTTTAAGCAGTGCCGCAACCTACCTATCAAGTGGATTGGGCAAGCTGTTTGGCTCGTCCATTTCAATTATCTCCTCCATCACAAGCAGTGTGTTTAACATTTTTATGGCCGTGGCCTTTGCTGTGTTCTTATTGTTCGCCAAAGAAAGCATTTTAAGGCATTTCTCAAAACTCAAAAAAGCCTTTATTAAGCCCCGTGCGGCCAATACTATAGATCATGTTCTGGGTACGCTCAATGAATCTTTTCACAGCTACATAATCGGCCAATGCACCGAGGCCGTCATTCTCGGTTGCCTTTGTACTGTGGGAATGCTTATATTCCGCTTCCCTTATGCCCTTGCCGTGGGTATGTTTGTGGGACTTACGGCCCTTATCCCCATAGTCGGCGCTTACCTCGGCGCAATTTTAGGCGCCGTTCTCATCCTTTTAAGTGAACCCTCTAAGGTTATACTATTTGTAATTTTTATCATTGTATTACAACAATTGGAGGGTAATGTAATTTACCCAAAGGTTGTGGGGCAAACAATCGGTCTGCCCGGCGTTTGGGTGCTGGCGGCCGTTGTGATCGGTGGCGGGCTCGGCGGCGTCGTCGGTATGATTATTAGCGTGCCGGTAGCCTCAACCATTTATAAGCTGTTGGCCTACTATACCAATAAGCGACTCGAACAATCATCAGCACCGGATAATAATCATGCTGAAATGCACAAATAAAGCTCAAG
>CAYJGR010000008.1:0-1739 GCA_964370005.1 uncultured Oscillospiraceae bacterium | reverse complement strand
AAAGCTCAAGACCATAGGGCGACAGGCTCTGCTTCCACCCTGCTTTTCCGTGTAGGCGGCGGCTTTGCCGTGAACGTACATAAGCCCGCGGCAAACACCGCCCACGGGCATAAGTACGCCTCCACCAAAACCACCCCCTACCCCAAAAAATCATGGCGGGTGGGGTGTAAAAAAGAAAAAACCGCCATTCCTGACACGAATGGCGGTTTTTTTGAGCGCTTATTTATAATGGGTGCTCACTTAAAAAACTGTTGCTTTAGGTCAACCGCTTGCCGCAGTGCCCCTCTTTGTCTACATTATAACCAAATACCCTTTTTTGTCGACGCAGGAGGGGTAATCAATTAGTACTAATCCCCCGCAAAATCCGCTCCCTGAACTCATCGAGTGGCACGGGTTTTGAGAAAAGATACCCTTGGATATAATCACATTTGCAAAAAACACATAAATCTTTTTGTTCCACATCTTCAATGCCTTCAACGATAATTTTTTTATTTGTAGATTTAATACCTAATATCAGATGTTCAAAAAACTTTCTGTATTCTTGAGATCCGGTAGCCGAGAGCAAAAGACTTCTGTCGATTTTAATTATATCGAGTGGTAAATCTAAGAACACGCTCATATTGGAATATTCGACTCCAAAATCATCAAGCTCAAAAATAAAACCTTTTTCCTGCATCTCTTTCATAACGGATTTCATATTCAGACTATCTGAAATGAGGGCTCTTTCTGTGATTTCAATTTTAATCATAGAAGGAGGAATATTATATTTTGATAGGATGGACACAACATTTTCCACCATATAGGGCAAGGCGAATTGATAGTAGGGGAAATTCACCGAAATAGATTCAAACCCCGGGGGTAGCTGATTATTATCTAATAAATTTCTCAAATCTCTACATACAATTTCTAAAACGCTGTAAGTGATTTTTGTAATAAGCCCGGTTTTTTCGGCCAAGGGGATAAAGCTGTTTGGATATAATAACTTTTGATTATCGAGCATTCTTACTAAGGCTTCGGCTTTAGTGAATGCATTTTTTTCGACCGAGAAAATGGGCTGGTAGTGAACTACAAAGTCATCACCGGTCAGGGCATTTATAATTTTTTGGGTCATTAGGTTTTTCTCGGACATAATTTGCATGATCGAGATTTCATATAAATATCTATCATCACCCGATTTTTCTTTTAGAGTGCGCACCGAATAATCGGCGGCCGAAATTAAATCTTTAGAATTTTTAGAAAAAGTGGGATAATCCACCCTTACAAAAATCAAATCTAAAATCACATCGAAGCCATCTATGGTTATTGGATGAGTTAACAAATCGATCATTTCGTTTATTTCATTGTAGCACGCCTCGCTTAAATCTTTTGAGAGGATAGCAAACTCATCACCGCTATATCTGTATGTATTATAGGACGAAAATCTCTTTAATATATTTTCAGAAACCAATCGTAATAATTTATCACCTGTGTCGAGTCCATATCTTTCATTTACACTCTTAAAGTTACGCAAACTTATTATGTATAATGAAAAATCGTCCTTATGTTTAATAAGCTCATTTATTCTATGTGTTAAGGCGATTCTATTATTAACACCTGTTAGATGGTCGGCAGATTTGCGCACATTTTGAATATAGAGATGTACAACTAAAATGCTTACGGTGTAAATTGTACCGGTAAGGATAACATCATCCATAAAAAATTGCAGTATAGTTATGCTCGAGGAAAAAATAAATGTAAAG
>CAYJGR010000007.1:20699-45174 GCA_964370005.1 uncultured Oscillospiraceae bacterium | reverse complement strand
ACGGTAACAATAAATAACAGCATAGGGGACGTAACCCTCACCGCCACCCAAATAGCAAGCCTGATACAGCAGGCCGACGGCGGTGTGATCCACGTAACAATAAAGCAGACCCCCGACGGCGTGGCCATAACAGCCACCGCCGGCGGCGCACAGGTGACATTGTAACGCACAATGTAGGGGCGAACCTGTGTGTTCGCCCGCCATGTGGCACACAATAAACCAAACGGCGAGCGCACAACCCTGTAGGGGATGGGTATCCCATCCCGCCACGTGGGGATAACCCGCAACGTTTCGCAGCGCATACAATGCGTTCCCTACAAAACACCGTCGTGTGGCATACATCAAATGTAAAGGGCAAGGACACCCGTGTGGTGTCCCTGCCCTTATCTATCCTCTATTCTCCGGTTATCTGTCCTCTTATTGACAAATAAAAAATATTGGGTTATAATGAAAACACAAAAGGGCACTGCGACAAGCGGTTGACCCGAAATTACAATTTACTTAGAGAAATATCTAAGAAACCGTCATTCCTGTCATGAATGGCGGTTTCTACGTTTTTTAATCACAATCGTTACAACGAACGTACCGATATGTAATGTTATACGCATCAAGGCCTCACCCCCTTTCGGGAGATGTGGTCAACCACCTGTGGAAATGCATGTGCAGTGCCCTAGCGTGATAGTACAATAATTGTCGTATTATGTCAATAAAAAATGTGGATATTGCGGGTGGGGGATATCATCCGCCCGCCGTGTGGCACACAATAAACGTTAAAGGGCAAGGACAACCGTTTTGGTGTCTTTGCCCTTATCTATCCTCTAATTTCTAACATCTAATCTCTAAATTCCGGCGTCGAAATCACCTTGCCGATAAGATCAACCACACCGGCAAAGCCCTCACGGTCGCTCAGTTTGCTCGAGAGCGAGGTGGGCACAGCTGTGATATTGTTACGGTGGTTGTTTTCGCCGAGGAATGTGCGCACGGCGGGTGGGAAACTGCCCGCCCATACGGGGAATACCAAGATCATAGGCTCATCGGCCTGCACAGGGGGGTAGTTTACGGGCAGTGCCTGTTTTTTGACCGACATATACCCACCCCGCATGAACTGCATAACACCGCTCCAGTCCACGCCGTCACTAATTTGATTTGCCTGTATGCCGTGGTGCTCGGCCAAATCCTCGGCGATCTTTTTACTGCGCCCTGTGCGTGTATAATAATAAATTTGCATGTTAAACCTCCGTGTTTTTTACTTTTCATTCTTCATTCTTCACTATCCGCTTTTAACTATTCACTCAACATGTTTTACACCCGATTAAAACGGCGGTATTATCTCAACACTTTTCCCTCGCAAATACTCAAGGTGCTCGGCGTGGGTGGGGAAGTCAAAGTGAAGTTTATAGGCGCACAAAGCCTGAAAACGGTGGGCGTTGTGTCTGTTCTCGGCGGCCATGCCGTACTTTGTATCCCCCACCAAAGGATGTCCGAGATGTGCCATATGTGCTCTTATTTGATGGGTGCGCCCGGTGTGGAGATTTATTTCGAGCAGACTGTGTTGCCCCCGACGTTCAATGAGCGAATATTCGGTGATGGCGGTGCGCCCGTCTGTTATGGGGTGGTCAAACACCTCCACTTGATTTTTGACCGCATCCTTGCGTATAAAGGCCTTACGGATGGCGGTTGTGGGGGAGGGCGTGCCGAATACTAAACAGCGGTAAAGCTTGGTCAGCTCACGTGCCTTTATTTTCTCGTTCATCACCCGCAGTGAGGGGGCATTCTTAGCGGCAATGACCAGTCCCGAGGTGTTGCGGTCGATGCGGTTACACAGTGCGGGCACAAAACTGTTCTCGGCGGCGGGGTCATAGTCGCCACGCTCAAAAAGCAGTCGCAAAATACGATTTATCAGGGTGTCGTACTGCTCGCCCTCATCCTCATGGACGATAAGCCCTGCGGGTTTGTTGCAAACCATGATATTTTCGTCCTCATAGGCGATGTTAAGTTCGGGCTTTGCCTGCAAAAATGCCCTGTCGCTGTCGGGACGGGCGAGGGCGTCATCGGGGAGATAAACTTCCAGTATATCCCCCTTTGTTAGGCGGGTGGAGATATCGCACCGCTTGCGGTTGAGCTTGACATCCTTTTTGCGTATGGCTTTATACAGCAATGACATAGGCAGGGCAGGGGCGGCTTTTGTAAGGAACTTGTCCACCCTTTGACCCTGATCATTTTCTGTTATCTCAAAGCGTTTCAATGCGACACCCCCTCCTTTGACTATAACTGTATTTTCTGATACAATTACCATGTTATGGAGTGAATTGTAACATAAATTTCAGCTTTATTCAAACATACATGGGGGTACATAGCATGATTGATACAATAGTATTTGATATAGGCGGGGTGTTGGCGCATTTTTCTTGGGAGGGCTCAATAAAATCGCTTTACGGCGACACCGAGCTTTTTAGGCGCGTGTATGCCGCCACCGCCGGTAATATAGATAAATGGTTCCAGATGGATAGGGGGACTATAACCCTTGAGCAGGCGGTGGATATATTTGTAGCCTCCGACCCCGAAATTGAACAAGAAATACGTCATGCTGTCGATATATTTTTGGGTGATATAACGACCTACGATTACAGTGAGCAGTGGGTTTTAGGACTAAAGCACAAGGGATATAAGGTGTATATACTCTCAAACTACGGTGAGGGCAGTTTTAAGAAGTGTTTGCCAAGATTTCCCTTTATGAATCATGTTGACGGTGCTGTGATATCCTACCAAACAAAAATGTTAAAACCTGAGCAGGGCATATATAAATTCATCTGCGACAAATACGACATAAATCCCCAAAATGCCGTATTCCTCGATGACTTGGAGGAAAACGTCGAGGGCGCACGGAAATTCGGCCTACATGGCATAGTGTTTAGGGGATATAAAGACGCACTGCAAAAATTAGAAGAAATGGGTGTGGCGCTGTGAAATATTTCAGCAACACACCTTGAGGTCGCTTAATGAACCAAAATAAGACAAAATGGCTTGTTCGCAACAAGAAATTCTATTCAAAAATTGCCCTGATTGCCCTGCCGGTGGCGCTGCAAAATATGATAAGCCTCGGGGTAAATCTTATGGACACCGTGATGATAGGTCGCCTTGGAGATATCCCCTTGGCGGCCACTTCCATCTCAAATCAGGTGTTTTTTATTTTGCAGGTGCTGATGTTCGGGGTAGCCAGCGGCAGCAGTGTGTTGTCCTCCCAGTACTGGGGCAAGGGGGATAAAGACAGTGTGCGTCTTGTGTTCTCCATGGCTCACAAGGCGGCGTTTATATTATCACTATGCTTTTTGTTGGTGGCAAGATTTTTTCCCGCCGAGCTACTATCGATATTTTCAAACGATGGGGCGGTCATCGCACAGGGTGTGGAGTATATCCGCATAGCCTCTCTGACATATGTGTTCAGCGCCCTTAGTACCTGCACCGTCATGATGTTTCGTACTACGGGCAATGTGAATATGTCGGTGGTGGTGTCGATTATCTCGCTTGTAACCAATGTGTTTTGGAACTGGGTGCTGATATTCGGCAACCTCGGTGCGCCCGAGCTTGGCATTGTCGGTGCCGCTATCGCCACCCTAATTGCAAGGGTACAGGAATTTATAATCGTATCGATATATACATTTATAATCGATAAAAATGTCGCCTACAGATTGCGCCACCTGTTCTCGACCAACACCCGCCTGTTGCGTGATTTTTTGGTCAATGTATCCCCTGTGATGCTCAATGAACTGCTTTGGTCGACGGGGGCGTCTATGCTTACAGTGATAATAGGGCGCATGAGCACCGACTTTTTGGCGGCTAACAGCATTGTGAGTGTTGTCACCCAAATTGTAAATGTGGCGATGATAGGTCTATCGAGTGCCACAGCGGTGATTATCGGAAACGAAATCGGTGGCGGTGATAAGTCGCAGGTCAAGGTAATGGCCAGGACAATGATGCTTCTAAGCCTTGGGATGGGACTAATCTCGGCTGTAGTCATGCTTATCGCCCGCCCACTTGTCATAGGGTTTTATAGCAATCTCTCGGCCAATACCCTTGAATATATAGGCATTTTGATGCTACTAATGTCTTTTACAGTGGTGTTCCAGACCGTCACGGTGACAAACATGATGGGGGTACTGCGAGGGGGAGGGGATGCAAGATTTGTGCTCATAACCGACATAGTGTTTATGTGGCTGATTTGCATACCCATGGGCTTTTTGGGGGCGTTTTATCTCGGGTGGAGTGTCCCGCTTGTGTATATGACCATCAAAAGCGATGAAATACTTAAAACCGCTGTGTGTACTTGGAGAGTGCTCAGTGGCAGATGGGTGAGAGATGTAACGCGATAGAAGAGAGAAGGGCAATTAGTAATGAGGAGTGAGGAATTAGTAATGATGGAATCGCTTTGCGATGGATTTGTATTTAAGGGCATAGGTCGGTAGGCGGTGGCGTGCACTCCGCTTTTCCGCTTAGGCGGCAGCTTTGGTGCGCACGTACATCAGCCCGAGACTGGGGGGCGGTCACGGGCATCAGTACGCACACCCCAAAACTACCCCCTAACCAAAAAATCGTAGCGCTGGTACTGGTTCTCTTTATATAATAAATGAGGTCATAAATGAAAAAGATTAAAAAGAGATTTTTAGGATTTATCATATTGTTTGGTATCATTTTCACATTATTTTGCTTGTATTTTATAGCTTTTATCTGGGCAGGTTTATTTTCTGAAAGCATAGATACACAGATAATTGTTATTGATAAAAATATGGAGCTCGGCCAAGTTTATGATGAAAATACATTTGACAAGCTAAGTGGTGCGACAAATAATGAGATAAATGGTACACGTCTTGGCGCGATATATATAAAATATGATGAAAGCGGAGCACCCCTGCAAACATTATACATATATCATAAAGATTATACATTTATCAGTGATTGGTTTGTTACGAAATATACCCCCGTAAAAGTGGTTCAAATCCATTACAATAATGTATCAGAGATTGTCGAGGAAATGACTGTTTCAATCGGAAACTCACTCTTAGTTCCTTCGCAGTACAAAGATGAGGAAGAGTGGGTATACATGGATATAGAAAATAGGAGCCAAATACCATGAAAACATACATAGCCCTCTTGCGGGGCATAAATGTAGGCGGTAAAAACAAGGTGCCAATGTCTATGCTTAAATCGGCCTTTGAGGAGATTGGTTTTTGTCAGGTGAGCACATATATTAATAGCGGGAATGTGATTTTCAGGAGCGATATAGAGGATAAAATCAAGATAATCGATATGTGCAGGGCGGTCATACAAAAGCAGTTTATGCTCAGTATTCCCGTGGCGGTGGTGGAGGCCGAGGAGCTATCACAGATGCTGGGTCACGCCCCCACATGGTGGGATGCCCCCTCGGATTGCGAAATGGCGCACCAGGCAATTTTCCTTATCCCACCTATCACCGCAGCGCAGGTGTACGAGGCGGTGGGGGAGGCCAAAGCCGAATATGAACAGGTGGGACATTATGAGGGGGTTATTTTCTGGTCGGCTGCACGTGCCACATTTTCAAGAACACGATGGAGCAAAATTTCGAGCAAATCGGTGTATGATAAATTGACCATACGCAATGCCAACACCACAAAAAAACTGCTGATACTTTCACAGCAGTGTGCGGACAATGATAAAAAGGAGTGAGCGTAGTTGCAGTACAGAGAGCTTGTAAAAGGTGCAGAAAAGGTGTCGCTTTTGGGATATGGGTGTATGCGTTTCCCTACAAAGGGTGGGCGTATAGATATAGAGACCACCGAAAAACAGATATTACACGCCTATGAGCTGGGTGTGAACTATTTTGACACGGCCTATATATACCACGGTGGCAAAAGTGAGGGAGCTATCGGCGATATACTAAAGAGAAATTCACTGCGGGACAAGGTGTTTATCGCCGATAAACTGCCCACATTTCTGCTAACCCGCCCTGCACAAATCGAGGAATTTTTTGCAACCCAGCTAAAGCGATTATCCACCGATTATATCGATTACTACCTCATGCACATGCTTGACAGCTATAAGGGGTGGCAAACGCTTAAAAAGGCAGGTATTGAGGAGTTTATCCAAAAAAAGCAGGCCGAGGGATCGATAAAACATATAGGATTTTCCTTCCATGGTCGCCCCGAGGAATTTATAAAGATACTTGAGGACTACCCATGGGATTTTACCCAGGTGCAGTTTAACTACCTCGACGAGCACCAGCAGGCCGGCATAGCAGGCATAAGGCGTGCCAGAGAACTTGGCATAGGTGTGGTGGTGATGGAGCCACTTCGTGGGGGTAATCTCGCCTCAAAAGCACCTACAAAGGTCAGAGAACAGTTTGAGAGCTACCCCGAGCGGTATTCACCGGCTTATTGGGCTATGCGGTGGATTTTCAATCACCCCGAGGTGGGGGTGGTACTCAGTGGTATGAACGAGATATCTCAAATCGAGGAAAATGCCCATGTGGCCGATATAACCATGCCCCACAGCATGACACAGTCCGAGATAGAGCTCATAGACAGGGTAAAAGAGCTGTACCGCACCCTGACACAGGTGCCCTGCACCGGCTGTAATTATTGTATGCCCTGTCCGTTTGGGGTGGATATCCCGGCCGTGTTCAACGATTTTAACAGCAAGTATTTTTTTGGCAAGAGTATAGGGAGGATTCAGTACCTATATAGAGCGGCCGGCGGGGGAGGTGCGGGCAAATCGGGTGCTAACCTATGTACAGGTTGTGGCAAGTGTGCCAAACACTGCCCACAACACATAGATATACCCCACAAACTGGCACAGGCACACAAAGAACTTGATAACAAACTACTGCGGGCGGTCATAACCGTTGTATTAAATCATAATAATAAGAAAAGAGCGAGACTGGGCAGGTAAAACCATACACAATGGGGGCGAACATAGCGGTTCGCCCCCATATTGTGTATTAAATTGGCGTGACAGCCTCGGTGCGTATGCGAAAAAGCATATTGCCGGTTTCCTCGTACAGCTCAAATGTACCTTTGACCTGCACTTCCTCGCCGTCGCTTGGGTAGCTGTAAAGCTCGTCCTCTACAATGACTTCAAGCCCCTGCTCACAACAGGCTGTGGCATCGGGCACAATCACAAAGTAGTAGTTTTTATCGATGGTGGGATTGGAGTAGCCCTGAAAAAAGCCCTCCAACTTTATGCTTTTTCCGATGTAGCTATCGGGATTAACCACGATGTTGTACACCTCGGAATAGACCATAATACTGCTCATGACGGTAAGGTCGATATCGACACTTTCATCGGGGATACCTGTGGGCTGCTCGGGCATGTCCTGTAGCTCCAAGGCCCCCTCGCCGCTGTCATGATCCGAGGTCACATTGTCAAATTCTTCCCGCTTGGCGATGGCCTGATCGAGTATAGTGTCCTCCTCGGACTGCTTTACCCGTTCCAGTTGTGCGAGTTCCTCCTCCGAAACACGGGGAAGACAGCCGGTAAAAAACACTGCAATACACAGGGAAAATATCGATATGCGCAAAAACTTGTTTATCATCTGATCAATTCACCTCTCAATCGCCCTCCCAGAGAGCACATGGCAAATACTATCATGTTCATAACAACGATGGTTGACCCAACAGGGGTGCTGGCCAGTATAGATACAACGATGCCCAAAGCGGCACAGCTCACCGAAATTATCACACAACATATGACCACACTGCGGTAGCTTTTAAGCAGTCGCATGGCCGACATAGCGGGGAAGACTACCAGAGCCGAAATAAGCAGGGTGCCCACCAAGTTCATGGCCAGCACAATGACCACTGCAATGACCACTGCCACGGCCAGATTGTAAAGGTCGGCACGGATGCCTGTGGCTGTGGCAAAGTTTTCATCAAATGTCACCGAGAAAATCTTGTTATAAAACAGCACAAACACCACGAGCACCACAACCGAAAGCCCCGCAGATAACCACACTTGGGTCTGGGTGAGGGTGAGGATAGAAGTTGCACCGAAAAGGGTGGTGCAGACATCCCCCGCCAAATTCGAAGAGGTATAAAACATGTTCATAAAGAGGTAGCCCAAAGCCAACGACCCCGTGGCCATCATGGCTATGGCTGAATCGCCTCTGATTTTGGCACTTTGATGGGAGCGCAATAATATTATAGCACAAATGATCGTTATGGGTAACACAATGAGCAGTTCGTTGGTGAGACTGAGTATAGCCGCCACCGACATAGCCCCAAAGGCAACATGTGCAAGCCCATCTCCGATAAAAGACAGACGTTTGAGCACCAGCGTCACCCCAAACAGTGAGGAGCACAGCGCAATTAAAACCCCCACAATCAAAGCATAACGCACAAAGGGGTATGAGAAGTACAGCACAAGGGTGTTCATTATTTCGCTCATGCAGGTGCACCCCCATTCGCCTTAATAGTCAGTTTTCCCATGTCGGTGCCCAGATAATCGGATTTTGTGCCGAAAAAACAGTTTTCTCCGATATGTAGCACATGGCTTGCGTAAGCGAGGGTGGCCGGAATATCGTGGGATACCATGACAATGGTCATCCCCTCACGGTGTAGCCCGCCTATCAGCTCATACATTGCGGTGGCGGCCTGGGGGTCAAGTCCCGCCACAGGCTCATCCAGCAGTAGCATCTTATCGGCGGCGCACAGCGCACGGGCTAAAAGTGTGCGCTGTTGCTGTCCACCCGACAGTTCCCGATAGGGACGCTTTTTAAGAGCCGTTATGCCCACACGTTCCATATTCTGTGTCGCACGCTGTTTATCGGCGGCGTTATAAAATGGTCGCCACCCACAGGCGCTAAGACACCCCGAAAGCACAATCTCCCAAACCGACGCCGGGAAATCCCGCTGTATGAGAGTCTGTTGGGGAAGATATCCTATGTGGGTGGAGGATAGCCCCGTGGCCATGGTGATCTGCCCCGAAGTCTTGGGATGTAGCCCCAAAATCGACTTCATTAGGGTGGTTTTGCCCGAGCCGTTTTCTCCCACAATGCAGAGGTAATCACCACTTTTCACCTCGAAGCTTAGGTCTTTTATCACAGATACCCCGCCATATCCAAGGGTTAAATTTTCACAAGTGAGTTGTACCAAAATATACTCTCCTTACCCAAGTGCTTTTTTTAGAATATCTAAGTTTTTATTCATGATTGTTATATAGGTCGCACCGCCCTGCGCATCTTCAAGCGACACCGCCTGCATCGAGTCGAGCGATAATATCTCCTGTCCGCCCTTTGTGGCATTTTCCGATACGGTCTCGGCAATGCGGTGGGCAGGTTCATCCACGGTCAAAAGCACACCCGTGCCCAGTTCATCGGTCTTATCTGATAAAAATGTTATGGTCTCAAATGTGGCCTCGGTCTCGGCCGAACAACCCGGGAAAGCGGCGTAGTAATCGAGATCATAGTGGGTGGTGAGGTAGAGGAATGGAAAGCGATCGGCAAATATAAGAGTACTGTCTACCCCTTCGGTGGCGGTGGTGTAATCGGCATCAAGTGCGGATAGTTCCTCGGTATATGCGGTGGCATTGGCAGCGTATACATCAGCACCCTCGGGGTCAAGTTCCGAGATGGCTACGGCAAGTTCAGCAACCAATTTCATAGCATTTTTGGGGGAAAGCCACACATGTTCATCCACATGCCCCTCATCCTCATGGGCATGGGCATCTTCATCCTCATGGGCATGGGCATCTTCGTCCTCATGGTCGTGGGCATCTTCGTCCTCATGGTCATGGGCATCTTCATCCTCATGGGCATGGGCATCTTCGTCCTCATGGTCGTGAGCATCTTCGGCTTGCATCCCCTCGACAGTCACCTCATGCAAAATATCCTCGCCCATGTGCTCCACAAGGTTAAACATGGTTGTAGTGTGATCCGTGGTGTTTATAAACCCATCGGCAACCCAATCGTCCGACACACCGCCTGTGTAGATAAACAAATCAGAGTTTGTTATCTCTATGGCATCTTCGGCGGTGGGTTGGTAGCTGTGAAAATCGACACCGCTACTCTGTAGCCAAACAAGCTCGAAATTCTGGGTACGCTCGCCCAAAATTTCCCTCGTCCAGTCATAGGACACAAAGGAAGTGCAGACGATTTTGAGCTTATCATCAGAATCGACTTCATCGGGCTGGGGTTGGGGATTGGCACAGCCCGCAAAAACGGTTACGAGCATGGAAAGTACCATTAAAATAGCAGTTAGTTTACGCATGTTGCACCTCATATAAAAAGTTTACTTGCAAGCGGTGGCAGAGCACTGCCTACATAGTCCGTAAAGCACCGTTTTGGCCTTATCGAGAACAAAGCCATCACCCTCAAATAGGTCGACCAAGAATGTCTGTGTAGGGGAGTGGGAGGGATGGGAAACCTCGCCGCAAGCTGTACAAATCAGGTGGAGTAGGTTGGCACAGTGTGAGGAATTTGTGTAACGAAACAAAGCTTCTCGACTGCCGGCACGCAAGGTGCGCACCACAATCCCCTCCTGTTCAAGGGTGGCAAGGTTGCGATACACAGCGCTTTGGCTTATGCCGTTGGGTTTAAGCACAGTGGCGAGTTGGCGTGCGCTGAAAGCCTCATGCGGATGCTCCTCAAAAAACTCAAACATCACCTGACGCTGACTTGTTTCATATTTTGACATAGTATTACCACCTTTTAGCACGAAATATGCGAATAATTCGCATTTATTTTAACATATTAGGTTAGCAATGTCAAACTGCACGATATATAGCATAGTACCTAACCCAATTATTACTTAAACTTTACACAATTTTAACATTACATTATTTACCATTCCATGTTTACATTTTTGGCGAAAAATGGTATAATTCATGCGTAATATTATCGATTATGCGTAAGGGGATAGACGAATTTGAAAGATTTTCGGGTTGTTGTTTTAGGCTCAAGGGGTTCGGCTCCGCTCGAAGGGGAAATTTTCAGCTATTATGGCGGTGCAACCTCCTGTATATATGTCAGTGTTGCTGGTCAAAATATTGTGCTTGACGGCGGTAGCGGTATGATGCTTTTGCCCGACGTTTTGGGCAACTGCAAAGACATGCATCTTTTATTGTCCCATCCCCACATAGATCACATAATGGGAATAATGTGTTGCCCTATGATGTTCAGACCCGATATAGATGTAACAATCTACGCAAAAGAGCATGAAAAGATGGGTGCCAAAGCTCAAATAAACAGTGCTATGCATCGTCCGCTCTGGCCTGTCAGATCGGATGCATTTTGTGCGAATGTAAAATACATCACCTGCAAGGACGAGTTTTTTATAGGCGATGTAAAAGTTAGTTGTTTGAGGGGGAGTCACCCGGGCGGTTCCACAATATACAGACTTGACTACGGACAAAAAAGCCTTGTCTACGCCACAGACCATGAACTGACCGAACAAAATTCTCACGAACTTGAAAGTTTTGCAAATGGTTGCACATTACTTCTTTGTGATGGTCAATATCTTCCAACTGAGGTTAATCACACAAGGGGTTACGGCCATTCGAGCTGGGAGAATGCGGCAAAGGTGGGGGTAAATTGCGGGGCTGAAAACCTCGGCATAATACATCACTCTCCATTTCGCACCGATGAGCAGTTACAAGATTTGGAGAGAGCGCTGCAGGAGATATTTCCGGGTGGATTTTTTGCCCGCATGAAGGGGGAGACTTGTCTATGAGTGATGCAATATCAAAAAAAATACTTGATGTCACCATAGCCCTGAGTTCCGAGAAAGATGATGAGGTGCTTTTGGAGCTTATACTTGAAGCTGCAATGGACATCACAAATTGTGATGCGGGTACACTCTACATAAAAAAGGATAACCACCTTCATTTTAAGATAATGATAACACGTTCTATGGGTGGACGTGTCTCACCCGAGGGACTTCCACCTGTGGATATCGCCTCGAATAACCTGTGTGCCCGTGCACTGATTGATGAAAGAATAATCAATATACCCGATGTGTTAGTTGCAAACCCACAAAGGAATGCGGGTTCAAAGAAATACGACGAGATGACAGGTTATAAGACCGAAACCATGCTTGTTGTGCCTATGGTGGATAAAGAAAACAACCAAATAGGTGTTTTACAGCTTATAAATGCTTTGGATGCCGATGGTCATTCGGTGCGTTTTTCGGGTGATCAGGAGATATATGTGTCGGCACTTACTTCACTTGCGGCCACAAGTCTTGTAAAGATGGAGCAAGCCCAAGAGATAAGCGGACTGCTCGATTCGCTGGTGAGGGTACTTTCTACCGCTATTTATGAACGCACCCCTTACAATGTCACCCATACTCAAAACATGGTAAAATATGCAAAGGGGTTTATAGCTTGGTTAAATGCTAATCACCCACATTTGGGGTTTAGCAAGGAGGATAAGCGTCAATTTATAATGAGTGTATGGTTACATGATGTGGGTAAATTGACCGTTCCGCTGGAGGTTATGAACAAGGACAGTCGACTGGGGGATGCCGCCGAGCGGGTGTTTACGCGTCTTGAGATAATAGAGCTTACAGCACGACTTAACGAGGCTACAAACGGTGTGCCATTTGCCCCTGTGATGGAAAAGCTTACCCGAGCAAGGGAGCTGATAAAGCGGGCGAACTCCTTGGGCAGGTTGGCCGATGGCATGGCCGAGGAGATAAAGGAGATTGCACGGCTTACATATGTGGATGCAAGTGGCGAGGTGAAAAACTGGCTCACCCCTGATGAAACCACTTCTTTGTGTATAGTCAGTGGCACCCTCACCGACCACGAACGTGAGATAATGAAAAGTCATGTGGTGATGACCGACAGAATACTAAAGCAGGTTAGCTTTGGCAGTAAATATATGATGGTGGCCAAATGGGCAAGCGAGCATCACGAGTTCTTAAATGGCACAGGCTATCCCAAACAGCTCAAAAATGGGGAGCTTGACAAAGAGACTCGAATACTCACTATACTCGATGTGTTTGACGGACTGTCCGCCAAAGACAGGCCATACAAGCCGGCAATGCCACTTGAAAAAGTACAGCGCATAATGAACGAGATGGCCGACGAGGGCAAATTGGACAGGGATTTATTAAATTTATTTATACAAAGTAAAGTATGGGAGATTGAAGCAGATGGCAACTGAGACAAAAAACGGTATGACAAAGATTTTAGAGGCGATAAAGGGATTTTTCGCCGATGTAGTGGCCGATCCCAAAACCCTTCTGACCAAAAAGGGTTTAATGGTAATGGGTAGTGTGCTCACTGCGGTGGTGGTCGTGGTGGCGGCAGTGGTTATAATTCCCGGCAATGTTGAGGCGGCGGTTATGCGTCTGGAACGTGCCGAGGGCGATGTGGAGCTGACCGATCAAAACAACAGCCTGCTGGAAATGTTGCCGGGTATGAAACTCTCTAACGGCAACGCACTTAACACCATGATGGCCAGTTATGCATATATAAGCCTTGATTCCACAAAATGGGCCAAGGTTGATGCTATGTCACGATGTGAATTTTCCGCAAGTGATGATGGAAAGCATATAGAGCTTGATCTTTTGGAGGGTAGGTTGTTTTTTAGCACAGAGGCCCCCCTTGCAGAGGATGAACTGTTTGATATTCGCACCTCCACCATGGTGGCCAGCATCCGCGGTTCTGCGGGTGAGGTGAGAGATAATACTTTGGTAATGGTAACAGGTCATGCAATAGTGACCGTGGATGACCCCGATAGTGATGATGACCCCACCTATGATGTGTATGGTGGCGAAACACTTATTATAAATACTGATGAGGACCCCGATGACGAGGGTTTTGTGACCAAAAGACCAACCCAACCTCAAGATCTATCGGGCTTTGCACTTCAGGCTATAGCCGACGATGCAGACCTGCAAAATAAGATCGAAGAACAAAACAACCTTGATGTTGGACAGATTGTAGAGAGTGCGGGGGCGACCTTGGCACAAGATCAAACTGCACAATCTCAAGGCAGTTATAACAATGACGATCCCGACGACGGCGAAGATGACGGCGACGACGATGGCGAGGATGACGGCGACGACGACGGCGAGGATGACGGCGACGACGACGGCGAAGACGACGGCGAAGATGACGGCGATGACGATGGTGAAGACGACGGCGAAGACGAAGACCAAGGCGACGAGGAGGACGAGGCCGACGAGGCGGCGGATGCCGAGGATGCCGACGACGACGACGATGACGACGACGCCGACGATGCCGACGACGCCGACGATGCCGACGATGCCGACGATGCCGACGATGGCGACGACGATGATGACGACAGAAGCGGTGGCACCACAAGCAGTGGTGGAGGCGGCACCACAAGTAGCGGTGGTGACGACGATGACGATGATGACAACAGTAGCGGCAGCGGCGGCACTACAAGCAGCGGCGGCACTACAAGCAGCGGCGGCGGTGGCGATAGTGACGACGGCGACGACGGCGATGACGGCGATGACGGCGATGATTGATTAACGTTCCCCCCGCTGATTATTAAACTACACACAATGAGGACGAGGTGCAAGTGAGCAAATATACCGGTAGAATTTTGATATCCGTGTTAGGTGCGGCAGTGGTGACGGCCATTTGCGCCTCGGGTCTACTTATAGCATTTTCCAACGCAGTAAACGATGCTGCATATCAGCGCCCCACAGCGCCGGATGAACGCATAGTGGTAATAGGGGTGGATGATAGAGCAATAGAACAGCTCGGTCCCTGGCCATGGGATCGGGATGTATTTGCCCGGGCGATAGAGTATATGAATGCCGACCCTGACAACAGGCCGGCGGTGATTGGACTGGATGTGGTGTTTGATGCAACGAGCGACGACCCCGCAGCCGACCAAGCCCTTGCCGATGCCGCCGCAGAGGGTGGCAATGTGGTGGTGGGTGCATTTGGGGTATTTGGCAATGAGATAGTGAACAGCCCCGACGGCAGTTTTTACATCAATGATTATGCGGTAGTGGATTATGAGGAGCCATACGAGGCCTTAAAGCAAAGTGCCACTATGGGACATGTCAACACCATGCTGGATAGTGATGGTGTACTGCGTCACGCCATATGGGAAGTAGAGTTTCCGAGTGGTGAGACAGTGCCGGCATTTTATACGGCCTTGGCACAGGGGTATGCTAAAAGCACCGGCACACCTTATCCGCAAAAGCCCCCAACAGATGCCCGAGGTCGCTGGTATGTGTTACAGCAATCATTGCCCGGGGCTTACAGCGATGGAATATCGGTGGTGGACCTTGTAAACGGAACAGTATCGCCCCAGTTTTTTGCCGACAAGATTGTGCTCATAGGGCCCTATGCCACAGGACTTCAGGACGAATACAGAACTCCTATATCTCCCGCCCAGAGCATGTACGGTGTCGAGTGGCAGGCCAATGCACTCGGTTCACTCATGGCGGAAACAGGCAAATCGGAGTTTCCCACAGCCCAGTATGTAATAATTTATTTACTCACATTTTTATGTTTTTGGTCGATGTACGGTCGTACGGTACTATCCTCCACAGGATTTTGGATTTCGGGCAGTGTGATATGGGGTATAGTTTGTGTTGGGATGTTTTTTTTGGGCGCAGTGCTTCATATTTTGTATGGATTATTTGCCGCTACAATTGCCTATATAATTTCGATAGTACAAAATTACCTGCGGGAGCGCACCGAAAAACGTCGCATCTCATTCACATTCCAAAGATATGTTGCCCCTGAGATAGTGTCGGAACTTCTACGTCATGACCCGAAGAATCTCGCCTTGGGGGGGAGAACAGTCGATGTGGCGGTCATGTTTGCCGATATACGCGGTTTTACCTCCCTGTCGTCCAAGTTGCCGGCGACCGAGGTAGTAGAGCTTATAAATAAGATTTTGACCGTATCGAGTGAGAGTGTCCTACAAAATCATGGCACACTTGATAAGTACATAGGCGACTGCACTATGGCATTTTGGGGCGCACCCCTGCCACAGGAAGACTACATATTCAACGCCCTAAAAACCGCTTTGGAACTTCAAGCAAGGCTCAATGGGCTGTCGATCGAGTTGGAAAAGCAATACGGCATCCCTATGGGGTGTGGTGTCGGTGTCAACTGTGGCTCGGTGGTTGTGGGCAATATCGGTTCGGCCTCACGAATGGATTACACCATTATCGGCGACACCGTAAACACAGCGTCACGCCTTGAAGGTCGTGCCAAAGCGGGTGAAGTATATGTAAGTCGTGCGGTGGTCGAGGCGTTAAAGGGCAGGGCAGAGTTTGAATATCTCGGCAATGATTTTGCGATAAAAGGTATGCCATCCGATTTCGAGATTTATAAAGCGATTGCCTTAAAGGGCAATTAGGAGTTAGGAATGAGGAATTAGTAATTAAGGTCAAGGGCTATTAGAGGATAGAGGACAGAGACCAGAAGATAGAAAGGTCAAGGACAACCGTGTGTGGTGTCCTTGACCTTGTCATTTAAATACAAAATTATCGCCAAGCGATACCATCATTCCTCATTCCTAACTTCTAACACCTAATTTGCCCCTTAAGGCTCTTTTCTCTCCTCTAACCTCCAAAAACCGGTGCCGGCTTGCGCTTGTGTTCACTTTTATTGTGATAAGACGCGATTATCTGTTTTTGTTCCTCGGTGGCCTCGCCGGTGAAGAGATAGTGGTCAATATCTTTATACAGTATGCCCATCTCTTGTTCGTCGGTTTGTCCGTCAAAAAGTCCGGCCGAGGGCGGTTTTTGCAGCATAAACTCAGCACAACCGAGATGCGCCAAAAACTCATATATCTCGGTCACGGTGAGGTCACCTATGACATTAAAATCAAACGCACCATCACCCCACTTTGTAAAGTATCCCATATGCTTTTCACTGCGGTTGCCGGTACCGGCTACCAATCTGTTCTCGGCGGCGGCAATGGCATAAAGGGTGGTCATGCGCAGTCGAGGTGCGATGTTTGTATCGGCCTGTCCGCCTTTTTCGATGGGAAAGGGCAGTGCCCCCACAAGATTTTCCTTTGTATCGGTCAAATCGACCGTGACGGTTTTAATATCAAACTGTGTGGCAATTTTTAGCGCATCCTCGGTGTCCTCGTTGTAGTTGCGCTTGGAGCTGCAGGGCATTATAACCCCGAGGGTATCGGGGCAGGCCATCTTGCACAGTATGCCCACAAGAGCGCTGTCCTTGCCACCGCTGTTGCCGTAAACAATCCCGCTCACGCCCGAGCGCCCCAGTATATCCTGAATAAACTCTATGCGCTTTTGGGTTTCCTCACTGTAATTTCTCACTTGTGATCCTCCTCACTTTTTTTCACAGCCTCCTGCACCAGTCCTAAAAATAGGGGATGGGGGCGTGTGGGTCTACTCTTAAACTCGGGATGAAATTGTACAGCGACAAAATATCTGTGGTCGGGTAATTCGACCGCTTCGACCAAATTGCCATCGGGCGAGAGGCCACTGATACACAGTCCACTGCTTGTCAGCTTTTCACGGTAGATATTGTTAAATTCATAGCGGTGGCGGTGGCGCTCCGAAATATTATCCGCATCATAAAGTTTTTTCATGAGGGTATTAGGCGTGATGTCACAGGGATATGCACCCAGCCTCATGGTCGCACCCTTTTGGGTGACACCTTTTTGGCTCTCCATAATATCTATTACCTTGTGGGGGGAGTTTTCATCAAATTCCCCCGAGCTTGCCGACTGCAGTCCACACACATTCTTGGCATACTCAATAACAGCTATTTGCATCCCAAGGCATATGCCCAGGAAAGGAATGTCGTTTTCACGTGCAAACCTACAGGCGGTGATTTTGCCCTCTATGCCACGGTTGCCAAACCCTCCGGGGATGATTATACCGTCACAGTCGCCCAAAAGCTCTGCCACATTGTCCTCACGGATACTCTCGCTGTCCACCCAGTTTATAGCGATATCGCTACCCACTTCAAATCCGGCATGGTAAAGGCTCTCGGACACCGAAAGATACGCATCGTGTAGTGAAACATACTTACCCACCATAGCAATCGTTACACGCCTGTGTCGGCCGTTGATTTTCGCTATAAGACTGTTCCACTCGGCCAAATCACACTCCCCGCAGTCGAGCGACAACTCACGACAGACCACCTCGTCAAGCCCCTGCTCATGTAGCATAATTGGGGCTTCATACAGGCTGTCAAGGGTGCGATTTTCTATAACACAATCGGGTTTTACGTTACAAAACAGCGAGATTTTATCCTTGATGGAATTTGCTATCGGCTCATCGGCTCGGGTTACAATTATGTTGGGGAATATACCCATGGCACGCAGTTCCTTGACCGAGTGCTGTGTGGGCTTTGATTTATGCTCCCCCGAACCCTTTATATATGGTACAAGTGTGACATGTATAAACAAACAATTCCCGCTACCCACTTCGAGGGATATCTGCCGTATAGCTTCCAAAAACGGTTGACTTTCAATATCGCCGGTAGTGCCGCCTATCTCGGTGATAAGCACATCAGCGCCATTTTCGGCCGCACGACTGTATATAAAATCCTTTATCTCGTTTGTGATGTGGGGAATAACCTGCACCGTCTGCCCAAGATATCCGCCACTGCGCTCCTTGCTCAGCACATTGTAGTAAACCTTACCCGAGGTGAGACTCGATAGCCGTGTCAAATCCTCGTCAATAAACCTCTCATAATGCCCCAAATCGAGATCGGTTTCGGCGCCGTCATCGGTGACAAACACCTCTCCGTGCTGAAAGGGGCTCATAGTCCCGGGGTCAACATTCATATAGGGGTCGAGCTTTTGGGCGGCCACCTTTAGGCCACGTTGTTTGAGTAGTCGCCCAAGGCTTGCCGCCGTGATTCCCTTACCGAGCCCCGATACAACGCCACCCGTCACAAAAATATACTTTGTCATTTCCTCCACCTCATTTTTATCAATTTTCATAGGCTTTAAGTATCGAGCTTGCCGCCTCTCGTTTTGTTATGCGCTTGTCCATGGCCTGCTTTTCGATGTGCTTATGTGCCTGATTTTCGTCCAAACCAAAGTTTGATATCAAAAGACATTTCGCACGGTCAATTACCCTGATATCATCTATGGTTTGAGATAATTTTGCATTGGCCTTTTGCATTTTCCTTATACGGTTCTGGGTGGCCTTGGCGAGTTTGAGCGCACCCCAAAGTATATTTTTATTCAGTGGTTTTGATATGGCAATAACGCCCTCCACCTCCACCTTTTCAGACACAGCATCATAAAACTCGGCCTTCACAATAAGAATTACCTGCGAAAACCCCTCGGCCGCCATATCCAGCGAAAGCCGTTCCCCCGATTCATCGGCCAGAGGGGCATTGATAAGCACCATGTCAAAATCTTGTGCGGCAAAAACACGCCTGGCCTGTTGTGCATTCTCACAGCATACAATATCTTCCACTGAAAAATTGCGTAGCAGTGCCGATATTTCATCAGTAGCTTTTTGCATGGCACAAACAAGAAGTGCACGGCTCATGCATCCCCCTCCTTTCTATAGTTATCAGCCAATCTCAAAGATACTTAAAATATTTCCAAGTGTAAAATTCCTCTGTATTCTCGCAGCTCTCAAAAAGCCTAAGTTCCTCATTCTTCGCCCCGATATATCGTGATACAAACTCCTCACCCAAAACCCCTCTAATAAAGTCGGATTTATCGGCGAGGTTTATGGCCTGCTGCAAATCTGCGGGCAAAGTTCTTAAATTGTCGGTGGTTTTGGTGTCCAAATCACCGCCGACTGCCGCGGGGAGGGATAACCCATTTTCTATGCCGTCCAATCCTGCGGCGATAACAAGTGCAAAGGCCGTATAAGGATTGGTCGTTGGGTCGGGCGAGCGCAGTTCCATGCGGGCATTCTCGGGCGATGTTTGCGGTATGCGTATAAGTTGTGGGCGATTATCATGCGACCAACTACAATATCTCGGCACCGAAAACTTGCCTAACCGTTCATATGAATTAATTGTAGGATTTAAGAACATGGTCATCTCGGGCGCTTTTTCGAGCACACCGGCCACAAAACTGCCGGCAACAGCCCTCATCTCACCACTGCTTGAATCAAAAATATTCTGCCCACCCTTGGATAGTGATAGATTGATGTGTAGCCCGCTGCCGTTGGAGTGGGGGAGGGGTTTGGGCATGAAGGAGGCGTAGAGTCCGCTGCGAGCGGCGATGGCTCGTACCACCGACTTAAATGTCAAAAAGTTGTCGGCCGAGTTTTGGGCATCACTGCTCCTGAAATCTATCTCGTTTTGCCCGGGGCCCTTTTCATGATACGAGGTCTTGGGGTGCAGTCCCATCGTCTCTAAATTAAGGCATATATCACGGCGGATATTCTCACCCTTATCAAGTGGTGCAATATCAAAAAAACCGCCGTAATCTAAAGTGTCATAACAAGGACTTCCGTTTTCATCGGTCAAAAATAAATAAAATTCACACTCGGTACCGATGCTACAGGTATACCCCATGTCACTGCATCTCTGCAGCACCCTTTTGAGTATATAGCGTGAGTCAAGAATAAACGGATCGCCCTGTGGCGTTTTAATGTCACAATAAAAGCGGATGACACTACCCGGGTCGGGGCGCCATGGGAGCATTGTGAGGGTGGAGGGGTCGGGGAATAGTAGCAAGTCAGAACCCACAAACCCCTCAAATCCCTCAACCGAGGTGGCATCAAAACTAACACCATTTATAAAAGCCGATTTTAACTGTTCGGCTAATATCGATATGTTTTTTTGTACCCCAAACGGACTGCAAAAACTTAGCCTTATAAATTTCACATCATTTTCAGTCACAAAACTTAAAACTTCAGAAATAGTAGTATTCATAAATGTAACCATTCCTTTCTCTTGAAAACACTTATACCCTTATTATAAATGAAAAAATATTATAGGAAAAGGGCGACCATCAGACCGTGTGCATATATGCAAACAATCAAATGAACGCCCTTGTTCTCCCCAAATTTTACAGTACTTTGGGAGTATTGTCAAGTGTGATAGGACAAAAAACTCTATTTGCAGCAAATTTATTAGACGCTTAATTGCCTTGCTGTCTCGTGGAGGGCTAACGTTTGCCCTCGTCCTCTTTGTCAAGGGCGAAGGTCATGCCTTGGCATATCACCTCGTTGCGGGAAAGGTCTTTCTCGCCCGCTACTTTGTCTATGCGGGCAAGTAGGTCTACATCCAGTCGCACACTGATTACTACCTTTTCACTCTTGTTGTTTCTAAAAACCATAAGTATACCTCAAAATTTAATGTGGTACTATTACTATAAAGTATATTATATGTAATGATTGTTTTATATATTTATTATTACATATGTATTAAACAATATAATGTTAATACCAAAAAACACATAATGTACAAATAATGTTATGCTTTTTTGTGAAAAAATTTGTTGATTTTTGTCGAAATTAGGTATATACTGATGCTGTAAATTATAGCCATAATTTACCAATGAAAAACCATAGTATAAATAGGAGGGATAAGCATGAAAAAGAGAACGATAATCGCTATTTGCATGCTGTTTGTTATCCTCCAAGTGCCGCAAATGATGGTTTTTGCTACACAAGAGGAACAGACAACTGCAAACACACAAGAAAGCACGGCATTTACATTTGACAGGCCTGTAAAGATTGGATATTATACAAGCTTTACCGACTTTGCCGACGACCTCGACAGCCTTAATAACAAAGGTTACGGTGTCGAGGTGTTTGAGAAAATTGCAGAGGTCAGCGACCTCGAATTTGAATATGTACCGCTACAGGGCGATGCCACTGTCGCCTTGCAAAACGGCGAGGTCGATTTGCTCGCCACCAATACAAAAAGCCCCGAGCGTGCCGAGAGGTTTTTATTTTCCGTGAACCCAATTAGCAAAACCTATGCCTCACTGCTCAGCAAAGATATGGAGGCGCCCTACGCCGACTTTGATTATTTAGACGGCAAAACCGTAGCCACCTACGAGGACAATATCGCAAACGAACGCCTAAATTATCTCGCTGAAAATTTGGGATTTTCGGTCGAGTATGTCTACGGTGAGGTGTATGATTACAGCGATTTTGAGGCCGATTTTATTCTCGGCCATTCGTCCTATCACAACATTGAAATGCTTAACAATGTGCTCGATGTTGGGGTGTACAACACCTACCTCATTACTACATTTGAAAATCAAGAGTTAATGGATAAAATTGATGTTATATTTTATGACATAGTCGTGACCGAGGGCAACTTTTTCATGGAGTTAGAGGAGAAATATATCGCCCAAAATACCGAGATAACCCACCGTGGACTCATGCCCCACGAAATTAAAACCCTGCAACAACGCCCCCTCGAAGTGGGGTATATAGAGGGTTATGAGCCGATTTCTTTTACAAACGAGCAGGGGGAGCCGGATGGTGCAATGGTCGAAACGCTTAGCTATTTTGCCGAGCAATATGACTTTGAGGTGAATTATCACCCCTACAGCCTTGACGACCCGCCCGAGGAACATGCGAATTTTGATATGCTTGTCACACTTTACGGCGATGGCGATCACGAATGGGAAAACTACACCCCCACAGAGCCTTATTACATAATGCCTATGTATGCGCAGGTACACGCCGACTTATACGAACAAGCCGACACAAGGTTAAATATTTTTGATAATCCTACAAAAATAGGCGTATTGCCCTATCAAGCGATGGACCTTGGTTCGTTTACTAATCACTTTACTTTGGTCGAATTTGTATATTATGATACCTTTGACGAGCTACTTGATGCATTTGCGACAAGGGAAGTGGATATGACACTTTCGACCGAGAGTGGGATCACCTATGCCCAGCTTTATTTGGAGGGGGTGGACAGTGTAGCACTGCGCACCGACACCGAGGTGCTCATGCAGTATCTTGTAAATCATGATATTGCCAATGAATATCTTCCGATAATTAACGTTTTGCTTGACCAACTGCCCGAGAGTGAGTATATGGCAATATTGCAAAACAATGCAGATGACTATTTGCCCGACTATGAAGCGTCGGTGTTGGATTTTGCGCGGGACAGATGGTATATAGTAGTCATATCTGTATTGACCGTACTTTTACTATTTGGCGGATACCGAGGTCTTACCCGCCGTGAAAAGCAAAAAGCCATTGAAACCGCTTATAATACCGATGCCTTGACCGGCCTGCCCTCTCATAAAAGGTTTGTAGCCCACGCCCGAGAAATTCTAAAAACAGCCACTAAGGGTGAGTATGAGCTAATAAGTTTTGATATAGACCTATTCCGCACCATAAACAGTTATTACAGTGTGGAGCGTGGCACCCAGGTTATTAAAGCTGTAGCGGGTGCGCTTGAAAAGGCCTTTGAGGGTAGCAGTGCGATATATTCCCGCCGTACAGCCGAGCGTTTTGAGATTTTGCGTCGCAAAGGGGAACGTGGAGCACCCAGCGAAATATACAATGCATATATAGAGCCTGCAATCAGGGAAATTATAGGTGAGCGTTACAATTTAAGTTCTTCATTTGGGTGGATAGTTATAGACGATCCAAAAGAGGAATTTATGGATATTATATCGCATTCCGATATGGCACGAATGGCCGGCAAGGATCAACATCACACCACCTATATTGAGTTTGATCGGGATATGCGAAAGAAAAATGATGAGATACTAAACATAACTTATCGTATGGAACAGGCCATAGAAGATAGGGAATTTAAGGTATATTATCAACCCAAGGTAGATTTTAGGAGCCTGGAAGTGGGCGGGGCAGAGGCACTTGTAAGGTGGTTCCCCAAGCTGGGCGATCCGATATATCCCGATCAATTCATAGGTATATTTGAGAACAACGGTTTTATATCGACGCTTGATTTATATGTGGTGGACGAGGTATGCAAGTTTATTTCGACCAATAGGGGCAAGATGAATGTACCTGTGATATCGGTCAACCTCTCGGCACATACAGTAATGGAAAGTGGCATTGTGAGTTCAATTATAAAAATATTGGACAGATATGATGTGGACAGGGACGAAGTGGAACTCGAGATAACCGAGAGTGCAATAATCGGCTCGGAGGAGCAATTTATTGCCAAGATAAAGCAGTTCAAGAAGGCCGGTTTCACGGTATCGATAGATGATTTTGGCGCAGGGGTATCCTCGCTCAACCGCCTAAGCGCCATCGACGCCGATGTATTAAAGCTGGACAAGGCATTTTTCAACCTACGTGAACAGGGTAGCAAGAGCACCATAGTGGTGCAGGATGTAATAAACATGGCAAAGCATCTAAACATGAAGATTGTGGCCGAGGGTGTTGAGACCTATTCCCAAGTGGTATGGCTGCGCAGTTTGGAATGCGATTATGCCCAGGGGTACTATTTTGCAAAGCCAATGCCCGAGGGCGATTTTGCAAATCTATTAAGGGATAATATTGCTTGTGAGCTTATTGGCTGAGGCTTTTAAGGGCAATTAGGAATGAGTAATTATTGTATCGCTTTGCGATGGATTTTTAATTAAGGGTAAAGGTCA
>CAYJGR010000007.1:0-20599 GCA_964370005.1 uncultured Oscillospiraceae bacterium | reverse complement strand
AATGAGTAATTATTGTATCGCTTTGCGATGGATTTTTAATTAAGGGTAAAGGTCAAGGGCAACCGTGTTGGTGTCCTTGACCTTAATTCTCTGCTTTCCGCCATGATTTTTTGGGCAGGGGGTGGTTTTGGTGGGGGCGTACCGGTGCCCGTGGGTGTACTTTGCCCTCGGGCTTTTGGTACGTTCACGGCAAAGCCGCCCCCTACACGGAAAAGCAGGGTGGACGCACTGCCTACCACCGCTACCCTGTCACATAACAACGGCAACAGCCTTTGGGGCGACCACACAGGGTTGTCCGTACATATTTTGAGCTTCTACGCTCAGCGCAAAAAAACACTTTGTTTTCTCATAAAAGTATTGTATAATGAGGAAAGGAAATCATATTGTGGAAGGAGGTGCTGTGCATTATTACTCCCGGGTATTATATTATTACGTTTTTAGTGGCTTCAATCCATTCGTTTTTAAATTTTAAGCTGTGTGGTATACTTAGCGATGGAACTCGTTTTCATAAGAGAACTATTTATTTTGTTTGTGTGCTAAACGGTTTAGTTTCCTGCAATTTTTTGATAACGATTTTTGACAGCCCCATGACATTTTATTTTTTGGCATCCATTACGATACTCTTAGAGCTGTTATTACTGTTTGAGGGAAGATTTACCGCGATATATGGGGTGGCTGTGGGTTCTTTGTTACATTTATTTGTATTGCGTTCGGCTATAGTTGCTATTACCGCTATGGCCAAGGGTATCTCTATGCAGGAAGTAATTTTTAGCAGCGCGCTCTTACCCTGGGTCAATTTGGGGGCATATGCAGCTCAAATTGCCACACTGATTATGTTTATTACCTTAATACCCATGCCGACACTCAAAAGTATCATGGAAAATAAAGGGTTTTACACTCAACTTTTAACCCTAACCACAATATTGACAATCTATATGATATATAATTCAAATGTATTTTTAGAGGATTATATCTCGGTCAATTTAGCCGTGCAAGAGTTAGTAATATCTATTGCCATACTGCTGTTTTTTTATATAATGATGCTACAACAAATTATGATATTCAACTTAGGTGTTTATAAGACTAAGACTGAGGAATTAGAACAAAAAATAGGACAAGATCAACAGTTTACCTCAGCTATATTTAACTTTGCCGAGATGATAGTAGAAATAAACTGTTCACAAGATAGGTTGCGTCGATTGGTGATAAACTCAATTGAGAAACCCATTGAAGAGATACAAAGTGTGACAGGATTTTTTATTGCACAATCAAAAAGTTTTACCCATCCTGATGACCTTAATAATATACTCGGGATTACATCGGAATCTTTGATATCAGATTTTGAAAAGGGTATTGAAGAGAGGGTGTTTGATTATCGCTCCAAAAGTTTTGTCAGCTCTGATTATTCCACCCAAATACGAGTCGAAAGCGATAAATATTTGTGGTACAGAATGCGTATAAATACAAGTCGTGATCGTATAAGTGATGAAATTATTGCTATATTGACAGTGCATGAAATTCACGAAGAAAAACAAGAAGAAATAGAACTGCGCCAAAAGGCTGAGACTGATCTCCTCACAGGTGCCTACAACAAAAATACATTTGCCCATAAGGTGCAGGAACATTTAAATGAGGGTATGCACGGCACGCTTTATATGCTTGATCTTGATAATTTCAAGGGTATAAACGACAACATGGGTCACTCGTCAGGGGATGAAGTGCTTTGTATGACTTACGGACAAATTTCTTCTATATTCAGAGAACATGATCTTGTGGGACGCATAGGTGGAGATGAATTTATGGTGTTTTTATTGGGCACCACAAAGCAGAGTATTGTGGTGGAAAAGGCCAAAAAAATTCTTGAAGTGCTACACAATGTATACCACGCCGAGAACGGGGTTGATATTGAGGTGTCGAGCAGTATCGGTATTGCGATGGCGCCACAAGACGGTACAAATTTTGATAGCCTTTACAATGCGACCGATTTGGCCATGTACCAGTCAAAAAGCGTGGGTAAAAATACATACACCATCTATGACAGCGGCCAAAATGGTGGTTTTAAGCCACAAGAAAAAGAAGCCTATATGCGACTGGGGTCAACCGATTAAATACAATCTAAAAAAACGACATCAACACAGCCCGAAGGTGTTGATGTCGTTTTTATACTATTGAGATTTTGTAATATTACGCCTCAGAAAGGTCTATACCGACATAGCTATCATGTAGTATACGGCAGGAATTATCAAATTTTTCTTTTTCTTCGGTGGTCAAATCAAGTTCTAAGATGCGATCAATCCCCTTACGATTGACAATGCAGGGCACCCCCGCAAAAACCTTGCTGTCGTTGTATTTATCCTTTATCAAGGTGCTGACAGTAAGGACGCTGTTTTCATTGTTTAGTATTGCTGTGACAATTCTTACGATTGCAATGCCTATGCCGTAGTAGGTCGCCTGTTTGGCGGCGATTATTGATTGGCCGGCGGTGCGAACCTCGTGCTCTATACGCTCAAACTCTTTGCCGCAGTCACTACCCTGCTCGTGCTCACAAAAGGTGGATATGCTTTTTGTGGCTATCATTGCTTGACTCCAAGGGATAAATTCGCTGTCGCCATGTTCACCTATAACATATGCATGTATATTCTTTGGGTCAACCTCGAAAAAATCCCCCAGCATGTAACGTACGCGTGCTGTATCAAGGGTAGTGCCCGTGCCTATTACACGACTCCTATCAAACCCCGATAACTCATAGCACACTCTTGTGAGAATATCCACAGGATTTGATGCCACAAGAAATATTCCCGAAAATCCCGAATCTATCACCGGCTTTATAATAGAACCGAATATTTTTGCGTTTCTATTGAGCAAGTCCAATCGAGATTCCCCCGATTTTTGGTTCACACCGGCACATATCACCACAATGTCAGCATCTGCGCAGTCGCTGTACTGCCCTTGGTATATCTTCATATTTGTGCCCGAAAATGCAAGACCATGATTTAAATCCATGGCCTCACCCATAGCCTTTGTGACATTGACATCCACCAACACAAGCTCGTCACAAATACCTTTGTTCAGTGCGGCATAAGCAAAACTCATGCCCACCATGCCAGTTCCAACCAGTACCACTTTTTTGTTGTTTGTCATTTCGGACCTCCTTTATTATTGTTACCCCATATGGTGGTGACCATATATATTTACTACCGTTGTAGATAGCTTACCAAAATTTCAGCGTCCCCTTTAAATGATACGGCACCGCTGTAGGCCTGTGCAAAAATACTGTCACCCTTTGTGGCCTGTATGGTTTTGCTATCACAGGTTATATCTGCTGTGCCGTCAAGCACCATGATATGCCTAAAACTTTGCCCGTCCACCTGGATTTCTACCCCGCCTTTAAGGGTCTCTACCCGCAATAAATCGACCGTGAAATAATCGCAGGTCACCAAATGCGGGGCGAAATCTGGAAGGGGTGGGGCTTTTTTTAGATGTGTGACCTTGAGCGCTTTTTCGATGTGAAGCTCACGTGTATTACCCTGTGCATCACGTCGGCCATAGTCAAACACACGATAGGTAACGTTGCTACTCTGTTGCACCTCGGCTATGAGACAACCTGCACCGATAGCGTGGATGGTGCCGGCCTCTATGAAAAAAACATCCCCTTTTTTGACCTTCACTTTATTTAAAAGATCGCACAGGCTGCCTCTCTGTATGGCCTGTGCAAATTCCTCATTTGTGATATCACGCACAAAGCCGTAATAAAGATAGGCATCGTCGGTGCAGTCCACCACATACCACATCTCGGTTTTACCCGCCTGTCCCTCATATTTGCGGGCATAGTTGTCATCGGGATGCACCTGTACCGATAAATCCTGCTTTGCATCGATAAATTTTACAAGCATGGGGAAGTGCGGGGGAAGTGGGCAAAGTGTACCCGCCGCCTTGGGGTTGGCCTGCAAATGCTGTGCGAGGGTCTGTCCACTCTCGGCAATCAAGCTGTGGCCGTCTTCATGGCAGGAGAGCTCCCAACTTTCAGCGATATTCTCACCCTGTGAGGTCTTGCCAAAATGCTCGGCAAGTCGAGTGCCACCCCAAATGTAATCTTTTGTCGTGGGGATGAGTTTGTAAATCATGATGTTTTCTCCTTTATGGGTTTAACTTTGGGATAGCATCGGCTTTATAATGTCATTTGTGACCACCGTGCCATCGGGTAATACCCACATCACACCTATGTCGTGTTCCGTAGCAAAGGCGGCACCGCTGTCGTAATCCATGAGGAATATGGCGGTCGATACAAGGTCGGCAAAGCCCGAATGAGGGGTTATGACGGTTACCGAGCGAAAATACTCACCCGGCATGAGGGTCACGGGATCTATTATGTGGTGAATTCTGCGCTCACCCACCATATAATAACGCTGGTAATCGCCACTTGTGACCACCGAGGTGTCGGTGACCTGTGCAATCCCAAGCAGTGAACTTTGCTGGGCTAAGACAGCACCATCAAAGGGATTTTGTATGCCGACACTCCAAGGGTCGCCCTCATCCAATTGCTTCCCCACTGTGCGCACATTGCCACCACTGCTTATCGAAAAGCTTGAAAGACCTGCACTTAAAAGCTCATTTGCGACAATCTCGGTGGCAAAGCCTTTGGCTATGGCGCCCACATCGAGGGATACCCCCTCCTCGGTGAGATACACCGTGCCGGCCTGCTCGTCGATGATCAGTTTATCTATGCCACAAAGTGAGGCGGCCTGTTCGAGTTCGTCGGCTGTGGGTAGCGATGCGTCGGGGTCATCCGACAGGCCATAACGTGAAATATAGCTTTGCCACAGATCGGTGAGCGCACCTGCGGTGATATCCACCTTGCCATCTGCTTTTTGCTGATTTTCAAGGCTAAATAGGATAAGTTCCATCACAATTGGGTCGGCTTTTACGGGGGCAATGCCGGCATTTTGATTTATATGGGCGATGCCACCGTTTTGGCCGTGGTCATCGAAACGGTCGAAGAGGGCGTGAAGCTCTAAAAAGCGATCATGTGCCTGTGCGGTGTATACTTCAAATTCCTCGGCTGTAGTGGCGTAGCCCACGATTTGAATGAGGGTATCAAATGTATCAAAAAATTGAAACTGAAATTTTGAATATTTTGGGGCGTTACTGCAGCCGTTTAAGGGCAGTATTGCCAGAAATATTGCCAAGGAAATTGAAATTATTCGTTTCATATTTTGAGCTCCTGTTGGGAAGTATAAAGTCGTAGCTACCTGTAGAAATTGTATTTGCAAAGGGCATAGGCAATTATTTGCCGTACAAAAAATAAAGGTTTGTCTGTTTTTGCAAACATATTTATTTTGGGTAGCTTCAAGGCGATATAGATTTGCCATAAAGCTGTTGGTGAGTTGGTATCGTTTTCAATAACAGTGGAGGAAAAACCATGAAAAGAATTTTTTGCATTATAGCTGCAGTTGTATTGGCATTTAGCATGACAGCTTGTATGAGCACCGATGATGACTCAGGGTCCTCCTCTTCATCTTCGGCAGATGAGGAAAGTAGTGCCCCTGACAGCAGTGAATCAGATAGTGAGGAAGAACCCTCCGACTCGTCCGACACCGAGAGCAGTAACATGTCCTTAAAAACCGGTCTTGGCAATGTGGTTTCCCTGGAAAATTCCAGGGGAGCCACCACGGACAGCCCCGCCGCCGCCCAGGCTGATGTCACCATGTGTGCCGCATCATTTGATAAGGATGGTACAATTGTAAGTATAACATTTGATGTTGCACAGTGCAAGGTGGATTACAATGCCGAGGGTGGGCTGACTACCGATATTTCCGCCCCCATAAAGACCAAAAGAGAAATGGGAGATGATTACAACATGAAGCCGGCTTCGGCCATAGGTAAGGAATGGTACGAGCAGGTGGACGCATTGCAGGAGTGGATGATAGGCAAGACGGTGGACGAAGTGAGCGGTATGAAGGTTAAAGCGGTGGAGGACAGAGGAGATAATGTGCCTGATGAACCCGACCTTACTTCATCTGTGACCATAGATGTGGGTATATTTTTAGCGGCTATGCAGTCGGCCTATGAAAACGCCGCATAAGTATACAATATTTTGTGATAAGTGGGGGATGAGTGGTGACAATACAGTACAGCACAACCTATCCTCCGCATATCACAAAAATCAAAGAAAACATACACGGTAATTGTATTGTATCCCACAACATGTTACAATACACATCAAGGGACACAAAGGTTGGGGCACATAGCGATGGCATTTGATTTTATGAAAAAACGATATACACTTTTTGTGGCTCCGACTGTGACAGGGGTCATTTTGTTGTGCATTTTTGCAGCTTTTAAGGTGTGGCCACTCGGGGAACACTCCATATCATGGGGGGATATGGATCAGCAGGTTGTCCCACTGCTGTTACAGTTCAGAGATATACTTATAAATCAAGATTCGCTCTTTTTTAGCATGAAAACCGCAGGCGGTATGAATTTTTGGAGCGTTTTTTTATACTTTTTAGTAAGTCCCTTTTCGTTTTTAGTGGTGTTTGTACCAAAAGACATGATGTGGTCATTTGCCAATCTGCTTGTTATGGGCAAGATGATGACTGCCGCATTTTCGGCGGCGCTGTTTTTTGAAAAAAAGTTGCCGACACTGGGCGGGGTACGCAGTATTGCCCTTTCGGTCAACTACGCATTTTGTGGTTTTGGGCTTATGTTTTATCAAAATCTCACATGGCTTGATATGATGTACCTATTCCCACTGCTGTGTTTGGCGCTGTGTCATATGGCCGATACCGGCGGCATTGCGCCCTATACAGCCTGTCTTGTGGCGGTGGTGTTTGTCAATTTTTATCTTAGCTATATGATTGTGATTTTTATACTGCTGTCAAGTTGGATATATATGCAGATTTTTCGCAAAAAACCATGGGAGGTATTTGCTGTAAGATTGGGGCTTGGAAGTGGGGTGGCTATGCTCTTATCAGCACCGTCTTGGTATCCGGCACTCCTGTCATATCTCAGCTCGGGGCGGGGGGAAACCGTCTGGAAAAGCCTTGCGTCGGGAGATTTCTTTGCCAATTTATACACAAATCTGCCCCTATTATTTTGCACTGTGGGTATAATATCCGCACTGCTGTTTGTGAGGGGAATATTTAAAAGTCCAAAAGGAATTTTGGCCTTTATACTGCTCATACTGCTACTCATCCCAGCGGTGATAGAACCTATTAATAAAATGTGGCACACCGGAAACTATCAAGCGTTTCCCCTGCGCTACGGCTATATGACCGCCTTTATAGGGCTTGTATTTGTGGGCATTTTGCTGAAGGATAACGACGAGCCATCATCATTAGAACCACCCCTGCCCACATTTGGAGGCATAGCGGTTTTGAGTTTGTGGTGTGGGTCGATTTTGATACTGGGTCGGTGGCTACTCACACAAGAGCGGGATAAACTCGATGCTTATGCCACAAGCCTTTGGGGCAACAAAGAGGCGTTTTTGTCCCAACTTCCATTTGTAATATTGCTGTTTGGCCTGTGGGCGGTGCTGTTTTGGCTGCACAAGAAACAACTGCTAAAAAGCAGTGCGATAACATGCTTTGTATGTGTGGCGGTGGTGGCGCAGAGTATATTTTTTACAACCATATACATGATGACTCCCATCAGAACCCATGAATACCCCACCGCACTGCTCGACTTGGAGGGGCGCATCTCTGATGAAGATATATACAGGGTCAAAGCAACAGAAAAACGGTTCGACATAAATCTAATCGGTGCGGCGGGCTATAATACCTTTGCCCATTACACATCGCTGACCCCACAGGACACAATGTTCACCCAAAAAAAGATGGGCTACTCCTCATACTGGATGGAGCTATCTTCGAATGGTGGCACGGTGCTAAGTGACGCACTGCTGGGCATAGCCTATACCATTTACCATAGTAGCACGACAAAGCCCGAGCAGGATATTGTGTATCAAAATGAGCACTTTTTCCTTGTGCGAGGTGAGGGTGCATTGCCACTTGCTACTATTATACAGGGGCATTCGATGAGCGAAATAGCAGAACTACCCTCCCTCGACCGAGAGGAAAATCAGCGGTTTTTGGCACAAAGTTTTTTGGGCGATGATGACATGATTATCACCCATACCGCACAAAGAAACAGCACCGTAAATATTCAGCAGATACAGGGCGGGCGAAAACATGTTACCCCCATCGCACAATATGGCGAGCAGTCTATATTGGAGTATAATATATATGTCGATAGTCCACAGGCACTGTATGCCGACTGTTTTGGGACACTTAGCAACAACTTGGGCGAGAGTTACTTTGGAGCGATGGATGTGTGGGTAAACGGCGAGCGACTGTGTGAAAACTACCCAAGCCAAGGACAAAACGGCCTGCTGTTCCTCGGTGAGTTTGAAAGCGAGAGGGTCAAGGTCGAATTTGTGCTGAAAAAGGCGGTCGAAGTGAGCTCATTTGGGGTGTTTGGCATCGAGACCAAGGAACTTTTGCAGGCGCTACAAGAAGTGCCCACCGCCGAGATAGCACAGGACACTCCCCACAGCTTTGCCATATCGGCCGAGGGGTCACAGGGGGATATATTGATGATCAGTATTCCTCATGACGACGGGTTTGCCGCCACCAATAACCGACAACCTGTCGAAATTTACACCGCGTTTGATGGGTTTATGGCCATACCCCTGACGGTGGGTAGCAATGAAATCACCCTGAGTTACACCCCGCCCGGTATGTGGCTGAGCTTGGGGATAGCCGGTGTGGGCATCCTATCGGCTTTAGGGCTTTGGTGGTGGCAACGGCAAAAAAATGTGATATTTGCCCCCATGTTACTACAAAAAATAGCCCCCATCGCCATAGGGCTTATGGTGCTTAGTATATTTTTTGTGGTGTATATGTTACCTGTTGTGATTTGGGTGACGATAAGGAGGTAAACGCTGTGCATAAGACCTCGGGGACGCCGTCCCCGAACCCCTGCAAACTTTTTGTAAAAAGTTTGAACAAAAACTTTATTCCTCCCGCCCGCAAAGGGCGCGGGCGGGAGAACCTTTGCACAAACTGTGCCGCCGAAATGCACTTCTACGGCGAGGGTGGGGCTACGGATTTGCTGCCCTGTCGCCTCGCACACTCGGCCGGCACCCACCCCGCCCTAACGGGCGTGGCACACCTCTTACGAGGTGAAATCCTCCGCCCCTCCCACGCCCATTATTATGCTCACAACTACATCTTATTTTCATGATAAAATATAAATCTGATAGTATGGCCATTTTGTATGGTTATTTTACACCTGCTGCAGAAATGAAAGGGAATAAAGATGAAACATGCTAAAGTTACGACAAGAATATTTGTAGTATTGGCGATGGTACTTATACTTTCGGCATGTGGTGAGGTGTCAACTTCTACCTATACCGCCTCCGAGATGGCACAGGTTGTATTGGCCACCCAGCCCGACAGCCCAAATATGCAGCTACTGGACGAGAGCCAAGCGCAGTTCTCGCAGTATGCATTTGATTTTTATCACATCGATACCCACACCATAATCGACGGCGCGGTACTGTATGGCGGTGGTATGGAGGCCGACGAAATGGCGGTGCTTATATTTTCGGGCAATAGCGAGGCGCAGACCGCACAGGAGAATTTACAGGATTATATAGTGACTCGTGAGGGTGATTTTGTGGGTTATGCACCCGATGAGGCCGTCTTGGTGGCCGATGGGGAAGTGGTGCGCAGTGGCAGTTATGTGGCACTGCTTATATGTGAGGACACCTCATCTGCAAGGGAGGCATTTTTAGCCTGTTTTGGGGAGAGTCCACCGCCGCTTGAGGATTTGGGGGATAAAATTGTGATCACAGAGCAAGGCTCAACTACACTCTTTGAGCAAAGACAAGAAGATTCACAGAGCATGACAGAATGGATATTCGATGACTACGCCCCCCGGTCTATCATAGAGGCGTGGAACAGTGGTGAAACCGATGGGCTTTCGCCGAAAAACATGGCAATATATGAGGCTTGTGTCGAGGTGATAGACGAGGTTATCACCGAGGATATGAGCGATTATGAAAAGGAGCTTGCCATATACGATTGGATTTTGCACAGCACCTCATACGACAGCGACTATACAAGCCAAGCACCCAACGCAAACCCCGACCCTGACAATAACAATCCCTATGGCCTGCTGATAAACCATAAGGCCATATGCACGGGGTATACCTATACATTCCAGTTGTTTATGGATTTACTCGGGATTGATTGTGTGAGTGTCGAGGGTACAACACATAGAGGCACCGAGGAGCACGATTGGAATGTGGTTAAACTGGATGGCGACTGGTACTGTGTTGACCTCACATGGAGCGACTCGGCCGGCACAGGCAGGCGCAGTTACACCTATTTCAATGTGACCTCCGATATGCTGAGGGAATACGACCACCAATGGGACGAGAGCAACGTACCCGAGGCAAATGGCACAGCTTACAGAATGAGATAGTTTTATATTAAAATTAAACATCCGATTTTAGGAAGAAAAAATAAGGTTAAGTATGTTAAGATACAATAAATAAACGAGATAGGTGGACTTTATGTATTTTAAATACGGCACAAAGGAGATAGAGCATTTAAGGGCAAAAGATAAAAAGCTTGGGGAAGCGATCGATAAAATCGGTGCTATACAAAGAGCGCTCGATGAAGATTTATTTTCCTCGGTGGTACATCATATAATAGGTCAGCAAATTTCGGTTTCGGCACAGGCGACGGTATGGAGACGTATGAGGGATCAACTGGGCCATGTGTCACCGCAGACCATAGCCGGCGCCGACATAGACACACTGCAAAAGTTTGGTATGACCTTTAGAAAAGCCGAGTACATAAAATGTTTTTCACAGAGTGTTTTAGAGGGTGAGCTTGTATTGGAAGAGCTTTATGATAAAACCGATGAAGAAGTTATAAAAACGCTGTCGTCTATAAAAGGCATCGGTGTATGGACAGCCGAGATGATTATGACATTTTGTATGGCACGGGAGGATGTGCTGAGTTTTGGTGATCTTGCCATACTGCGTGGCATGCGCATGCTGTACCGACATAGGAAAATCACGCCGACACTTTTTGCCAAATATAAAAGAAGATATAGCCCCTATGCCACAACGGCGGCGATGTATTTGTGGGCGATTGCGGGGGGTGCTATACCCGAGCTGACCGACCCTGCACCGAAAGCAAAGAAGGTGAAAACATGATTGATATGTCAGACAATGAAAAATACTCGGCGGTAATTGCCGATGATATAAACTATGATGGGATATTTTATTATGCTGTAAAAACTACAGGTATTTATTGCCGACCGTCCTGCAAATCCAAAGCACCAAAAAAGGAGAATACCGTTTTTTTTGACACGGCGCAGGAGGCTGAACAGGCAGGATTCAGACCATGCAAGCGTTGCCGCAGTGACCTACTCAGTTATGAGCCCATGAAAGAAATATCATCAAAAGTGAAACGGTTGATTGATGATATGTTTATGGGAGAAACAAGGCTAAATAGTGAGCTTGCAAATATAGGGTTATCCTATCGTCAAATGACCGAAATATTTAAAAGTGAGTATGGACAAACGCCGAAAACATATATAGACTCTCTGCGCATAAAAGAGGCCAAAAGGCAACTGGCACAGACCGATAATGCCATAATTGATATTGCAATGAGTATAGGTTTTAGCGGTCTTTCGGCATTTTATAGATTTTTCAAAGAGAATACAGGTTGCACGCCGAGTGTCTATAGAAAGGAACGAAAAAATGAAGTTGGCAGTATATGAATCCAAACTCGGATTTATCAAAATTGAATATGAAAACGAAACGGTGACCGTACTTCAGAAGCTTTGCGAAATACCGACAGACTTTGGAATCACCACTGATTTTACCGATAGAGTTTTCGATGAGATATCGGGGTATTTTGAGGGTAAGCGAAAGGATTTCACCTTCAAGATAAGCCCAAAAGGTACGGACTTTCAAAAGAAAGTGTGGTCGGCACTCTGCGACATTCCCTATGGCGAAACCCGCACCTATAAACAAATTGCAACCGCTATAGGCAATGAAAAAGCAAGTCGAGCCGTCGGAATGGCCAACAACAAAAATCCTTTGCATATTGTGGTGCCCTGCCACAGGGTGATTGGTGCGAGCGGAAAGCTTGTAGGATATGCAGGGGGGCTTGAGATGAAGGAATATTTACTTAATATGGAGCGTGAAAACAAATGAGTAAAATTGTAGTTTTGTTTGAAGTGACACCCACCCAGGAGGGTATGAACAAATATTTAGAACTTGCGGCACAACTGCGACCGATGCTGGCAGGTGTAAAGGGATTTATCAGTGCCGAGAGGTTTTCGAGCCTCAATACACAGGGCAAACTGCTCTCTATGAATGTGTGGGAAAGCCAGGAGGCTGTGGAGAAGTGGCGCAATAATTTAGAGCATAGAATGAGCCAAGCCGAGGGCAAAAACAACCTGTTTGAAAGCTATAAAATCACAGTGTGTGGTGTCCTGCGTGAATACACCGATAGTGATAGAGAGGGCGCACCAAAGGATTCAAATGAGTATCTGTTGTGAGAGATTTAAGACCTCGGGGCTCTGCCCCGAACCCCGCAAACTTATTGAAAAAAGTTTGAACAAAAACTTTAAATAGCCCACCCGCAAAATACGCGGGTGGGCTAAACTTTTATGATGTATTCATATGCCTTTAACGTCTTTTAAGCCACTGCCTAAACAGTATATATAACACCGCCCAAATACCTGCAATGATAAATACCTCCACACCCAGTTGCAGTAGGGCTATAGTGCCGAATATTGATAGAAGAATAAATGCGACACTCACGATTAAAAGTTTCATTTTTTCATCCTATTATGATTAATACTTATCACTCTCGTCAAAGGCGTGGGTGAAATTTTGATAGTCGCCATCATATTCACCGTCCGAATTGTATGGATCCCCGGAGGGCTGTGATTGGTCAAAATCACTTTGGAGCTGGGCCTCAAAGAGGGTACTTGAGAGCTTAAAGCGATTTACCAAACTACTCATAGCCTCGGCCTGTTCGGACAATTCACGGCTGGCCGCCGCACTTTGTTCGCTGGTGGCCGAGTTTTGCTGTACTACATCGACGATTTGATAAATGTTTTGTGATATCTCCTGAATATCCTCGGATTGTCTGGTGCTGACCGTGGAGATCATGGTGATTTTCTCAAGAAGTTCGCCTGATTTTTGCTCGGCTAAAGAGAAGGCCTTGCCGGTATCGACGGCAATTTTAGAGCCTCGAGTGACGGCGTCAAGCGAGTTTCTTATCAGCATATTTGTGCTCTTGGCGGCTTCGGAGGATTTTTGTGCCAAATTGCGAACCTCGTCGGCCACAACGGCAAACCCCTTGCCAGCCTCACCGGCACGTGCGGCCTCTACGGCGGCATTGAGCGCTAAAATATTGGTCTGGAAGGCGATATCATCTATGGTTTTTATGATTTTTTCAATGTCGGTGGAGGTATGTTGAATTTCGGATATAGCCTCCATCAAGGTGTTCATCTGCTGAAGACTTTGGCCTATAACCTCCTGTGAGTCACCCGCCAGTTTACTGGCATCTTGGGCGTTTTTGGTGCTCTCCATCACTTGATCTGTGATGTTTTGCACATTGATATGGAGTTGATCGATACTGCCGGCCTGCTCCGATGCGCCTTGGGCAAGGGTTTGGGCGGCATCGGCCACTTGGGTTGCCCCAATATTCACCTGCGAGGCGGTGGAAAGAATATTGCTCAAAGTGTGGCTAATAGAGTGAATAATTTTAATCAGTGACTCGCGAATATGGGATAGCGATCCTACATAAAGATTTTCGTCCGATACGCTTATATCAAAATTGCCCAGGCTCATTTCATATAGAAGGTCGCGAATTTCGGCTATCAAGGTTTCAAGCGTGTCGGTCATGGTGTTAAAACTGCTTGATAGGGCGCCGATTTCATCGTCCGAGCGAACCTCTAAATTGCTATCAAATCGTCCTTGGGAGATGGCATCGGCGGCCAATACAACCTTGCCAAGCGGTGAGAGGGTTTTGCGTGTGACAAACAGCACGATGAGCAGTAAAAGCATCAGCGATATCACCGATACAATAATCATGGTGAAAGTAAGACTTGTGACATCCTTTAATAAATCCTCTGTAGTGACTGAGTTTTGTAGCCACCATGTGTTGTTACCCACTGTGATGGGGTTAAAGAAAACCATTCTATCCCCTATGGGGAGACTAAAAGAGACGCCATTTTCTAAATGTTGCTGTACCTCTTGTAGGTGTGTAGTGTCTGTAAAAGTGTCAAAGTATGAAGTATCCATCTCGACGGCATTGTTGCTGCTGTATATGTAATGTCCGTGCTCACAAATGACGTTTACCTCCAGAGAGGGGTAGTCCTCGTGGGTGGAACGCACCTCGCTAAATGAATCAAGGGTTATATCGGATGTTACAACCCCGATTACCTTATCCTCAACTATTAGGGGGGTCGAGAGGGTCAGTACATCCACACCCTCATAAACAAATGGATGAGTAATATACATCTCTCCCGAGCTCATAGGCTGGGTATAATATTCCTCTCCTCGGTAGTCATCATCAAATATGACATCATAGCTGTTATTAACTGCAGCCTCATGATCAACAAAAAGCGCATATTCGGCCGTAGTGGTGGAGAAGGTATAGGGTGCAAATAATATGCCCATTCCGTAGCAAGACGGATTGTTTTTAACCGAGGCAAAAAACGTGTTCATGATGTAATTTTCCATCTCATAACGATTAAATGACATGGCCAGATTGTCAAATATACGACTCTCAAACATCATATCGGTTTGAGTGGATTCTTCTACGGTTGCATCGGAGGTTTGGGGGTCATCAGAGGGGGTTTGTAAAAGCTCCGGGTCGTCGGATACATTGTAGTTGGCTGTGATATACTCGGCCACATCGGCATTTACCCGCTGGGAATTTGCCAGCATATTGGTGATAAGCTGTGCATTGGAAGAGGCCAGCAGTTCAAATTCACTGTTTGACCTGTTTGTGACGATACTGTTGGCGGTATAAACGCTAAAGCCAACAAGTGCCACAAATACCAAAACAAGCGCCACTCCCATCGCCACGGCGATTTTATACGACAATCCAAATTTTATCATGTTCTTCATTTTTAAAACCCCTCAAATTTAATAGTGCAACCCTACAAAGCATGGGTAATTTACCTAAAGCATTATAATACTTATTAAAGAAAAAATCAACAAAATTTATGTATAAACCATGGTATTTGCGATAATAACACTCGCCACCACGCAATTTATACCCCCGGGCGTTGCAAAACTCATAATATACGTGTAAAATGGACTCATGGAACAAGGAGGAGATGCTATGAGAAATATAAAGATTTTGGACACCACCCTGCGTGACGGCGAACAGTCCCCGGGATGTAGCATGAACCTAAAAGAAAAACTTGAGATGTCGGCTCAGATTGAAAGACTCGGTGTGGACATCATAGAGGCAGGTTTCCCCACCACCTCACCCGACGACTTCGAGGCGGTGCGCCAAATAGCCTCACAACTCAAAGATTGTAGCGTCACCGCCCTCACCCGTGCAGTAGAGGCCGATATTCTGCGCACATATGAGGCGCTAAAGGATGGGGTAGACCCAATAATACACATAGTACTTGCCACCAGTGATTTGCACATGGAACATAAACTGCGCATGAACCGAGAGCAACTTTTACAGACCATAACCCGCTCGGTAAGCTATGCCAAGAGCCTTTGCTCCAAGGTGGAGTTCTCGGCCGAGGATGCCTCCCGCAGTGATGTGGAGTTTCTTATAACTGCCTGCAATGCGGCGATAAATGCAGGTGCTACAACCATAGATATCACCGACACGGTGGGATATGCCACACCTGTGGAATTTGCCGAGCTGGTGGGACGGGTCAAAGGTGGGCTTGTGCGCCCCGATGTTACATTGGCGGTGCATTGCCATGATGATTTGGGCATGGCAGTAGCCAACAGTGTGGCGGCAATAAAGGCGGGTGCCGATCAGGTGGAGGGCACGATAAACGGCATCGGTGAGCGAGCCGGCAACGCTGCCATAGAGGAAGTTATCATGGCTATACACACTCGCCGGGATATACTCGACGCACAAACCGGCATAAATACAAAGCAAATTTATCGTACCAGCAAGCTGTTATCCTCCATTGTGGGCATAAAGGTGCCGCCCAACAAGGCCATTGTAGGGCGCAACGCCTTTGCGCATGAGGCCGGTATACATCAGCATGGCATGATGAAAAATCGCTCGACATATGAGATAATACGCCCCGAGGATATAGGGGTGTATCAGACCCATTTGGTACTGGGCAAACATTCGGGCAAACATGCATTTTCACAGCGTGTTACCGAGCTTGGATATGTGTTGTCAGACACGGCAATTGACGAGACTTTTAGGCAGTTTAAGGAACTGGCCGACCGCAAAAAGCGCATAACCGACAAAGATATAGAGGCTATTGTAAGCCAAGCGGGGCAGAGCATGGCCGAGAGTTACACCCTACACAGCTTTGTGGTCAACAGCGGGTCTATAATTTCAGCCACAGCGGTGGTGAAACTTTTGCACAACGGCAAGGAATATGAACATGTGGCCAGGGGAGAGGGCCCCATAGATGCGGCATTCAAGGCTATAGATCATATTATTAAGCATCATTATAAGCTTAAAAACTACAGCATCCAAGCTGTCACCGAGGGCGTGGACGCACTTGGTGAGGTCGTGGTGAAAATAGAAAACGACAGCCACACCGTCACAGGGCGGGGGCTGTCGCCTGATATCATTGAGTCCAGTATAAAGGCTTACCTCAATGCTATTAATAAAGCTATCAGAGTATAGATTGCCGGAGGATAGAAGATAGACAAGGTCAAGGGCATTAGTGAAGGTCATAGCGGGGGGTGATAATTTCCCACTATGACCTTTTTATCATCATTTGTGCGCCCTCTTAGCGCTTGATTTGCCCACTACATCGGCCATCAGTTCCATCACTACGAGATCCTCGGGGGTGGTGAGTTTTAGATTGGTATAGTCCCCGAGCACCATTTTGACCGCAAATCCCGCCTGTTCAAGTAGGGAACAGTCGTCGGTCACCGAGGAATCGGGGGCACATTTTTTGTGCAGAGAAAGCAGTGTGGAGGTGTGAAAGGCTTGGGGGGTTTGGGTTATCCAGGTGGTGGGGCGATGGGTGGTTGAGATAACCTCTTTGTGCTCGTTTGTGAGCTTTATGGTGTCCTTGGCCGGTACGCCGACGCTCACGCCCTTATGGGTTTTTAGCTCTTCCAAACATTCATCTATGTATTTAGCCTTTATAAAGGGGCGTGCACCATCATGTATAATCACATAATCGCCCGTAGCGCTGTTAAGGCAGTGGAGCACCGATTGTTGTCGGGTGCGACCGCCCGAAACAAAGGATATGGGGGTAGAAAGATGGGCCCGCTCGGTATATTTGCGGATTAGAGCCTCTTCGGCGGGGTTGACGGCCACCAGAATTTCATCCACAGCGGGATGGTGGCTGAACAGTTCGAGGCTGTAAAGAAATATATGTTTGCCGGCCAGTTGTGATATGACTTTATTTTTGCCGCCACCCATGCGGGTACTTTGTCCGGCCAGCAGAAGTATAGCGGTTACACGTTTTGGATGTATCATAATATGTACCTCTTTTAGAGAGTTATAGTGTACGACATAGGTAACAGTTATGGGTTTTGCACAGTATGTGATAAGCGGATATGGCGTCCTTGGGGCGAGCAAACACCCCAAAAACCGAGGAGCCCGAACCGGCCAGCAATACCGCCTGCGCGCCACATCCCCAAAGCGCTTTGTGAGCCAAAAGCACCTCGCTATCCTCCACTACGCTCTCAAAATCATTGTGCAGATTGGCACAAAGTGTCCCGAAATCCCCGCTTTTGAGGGCTTGCACCACATTGTGGGTGGCTTGTGGGTTGGGTTGGCGTGCGGACCTTTCGTCCAATTTGCGGTACATGATGGGTGTGGAACAGGCCACCGGGGGCTTTATTATAACCATAGCAAAGTGCAGTTTTGATTCGATGGGGGTGATGACATCACCGATACCGCCTGCAAGCAGACTGCCACCACACAGACAAGCGGGTACATCTGCCCCCAATTTTGCGCCGATTGCCAATAGCTCTTCCTGTGAAAGACGCATATCCCAAAGGGTATTGAGCCCCCGCAAAAGTGCGGCACAGTCGGCACTGGCACCGCCAAGTCCGGCCTGCATGGGTATGTGTTTTTGCAGATGAACCTCCACACCGGGGGTTTTGCCCAATATATCACAAAGTGCATTGTAGGTTGCGGTCAATATATTCTCATTTGGCGGGATGTTTATACAGTCATTGAGGGATAGCCCCTCGCTGTTTGTTGGTGTTATGGATATGCGGTCATGTAGGCTGATTTGCTGAAACACCGAGCGCAGATTGTGGTAGCCATCATCCCGCAGACTTAGCACTTCAAGGGTCAAATTCACCTTGGCATAGGCCTTAAAACTTAAATGTTTCACACATGCGTCCTTTCCGAGGCTATCATGCCACCGTCACTACACAAAATACCCCGATGCCCTCGCCACGTCCAAAGTCGGTCAAGCCCTCGCCACTGGTGGCAGTAAGTCCCACGCAGGTGGGTGAGATGCCCACAAGTGCAGCGATGTTTTCGCGAATGATAGCGATATGGGGGGCGAGTTTTGGGGTGGAGCATTCCACCGAGAATGAGATATGTAAAATGGGTGTATCAAGACTTTCCATAGCTTTTTTAAGATATGCCGCACTGTCTGTTATACCACTTTGGCACATCTCATCGGCGACTTTTCCCAATATATTTGCGCAGGTGATGCCCGATATGGCGTTGGTCAGGGCGTGCAGTATCACATCACCGTCACTGTTGGCCAGAAGTGCGGGGTATCCATCGATGACCACACCTCCCAGCACAAGGGGGCGTGTGGAGCACTCCTTTTCAAAACGATGACTGTCCTGACCGATAGCAACTTTCATACCCTCACCCTCCCGTACGCAAAACAATTAAACACATTGTACCACAAACAACGTAAAGTGAAAACATATTTTTTGGAGTATGCGTGTCTCAATAAAAATACAGGTGCGAAAGACGAATAGTGATGACGCCTTGCACACCTGTATGGTATTTTAGATTGTGCGCAGTGCTCAGGCACCGCTATCGAATAATTCTTGTATATAGTCGTGTGAAAGATTACCGCTTTCCACGTCATAGAAAAACGGATCTATTCTCATGACCTCATCGGTATTTATATAAAAGTTATTCATCCCGCTTAGTTCTTTTCCATCATGGTCAAGTAGGGTTATTCGCAAACTATACCCAACATATCCCGAGGAAAGTTTTCCCCTTGATAACACCACACTATTCCACTGATCTATTAAGTGGGCAATGTCATCTTGGTCGGTAATTTCAAGATGTTCACCTGTGTTGCCGTTTTGCACCTCTATTACGGCCACTTTTTCCACATCTAAATTTAGCATATCGACAGATGAATTATACCAAATTAGACCTATACCCACCACTGCTATGACAAGGGTTAAAATTATCAAAACTATTTTTTTGTTTTTCATTTTAAATTATCTCCTGTTTGTTGATGACTACTCAAGGTCTTGGATATTCATTTTATCAAGTTCAGACTGTTTGCTTTGTGCACTTTCCCGGATATGTTTCATGATAAAGTATATCCCAAACATAATCCCTGCGACAATCAGCGCGTAAATCCCGATTAGTACAAAAAAGCAGGCGACAACAGTTGGCAGTATCAGTGAGACTTTTGACCCTTTTTTACAAAGATAAAACTGGAGGGCAAACAGTATTGTCGAAATTAGAACTACAGAAAATAGTGTAAATGTAATTTGCATAATTATGACCATCCCTTTCTTTGACAGGCATAAAATAACCAAAAAAATGGTCATAAATATGCCATGTTTTTCGGTTGTCACAGGGGTGACAAGAAAAACGGCTTCTAAAACCAGTTAAGTTTGAAATTGGTTTTCAAACTTAAACTCCCTTCATTTTCTTATACTCGCTGATAAGTACTTTAGCTGTATCAAAATCGAGTTTGTCATCGACAGCTAATTTTTTAATCAGCGATATATAAGGTTCGCTACTGTTATCTTCGGCTATTTGTATTTTTTGTATCAGTTTATCAAGTCTTAGCCGTACTGTGGGGTAGGTGACACCGTACTGATTTGCAATCTCTTTGAGTGAACCTGATGCCAACAGAAATTTTTTGATAAAAATGACATCTTCATCATCCAATCCCCCGATCCATTCAGGAAGTATATCTATTGCCATATAAACACCCCCTCCTTTAATTATATTCAATATATCATTTAATATTATTAAAGTCAATAGTTAATATTATTAAAATAAAAATAAATTGTGTATTTGCATCCCTGCCCATATTTTCCCATTTACATAGGGTGAGGTGTGTGCTATACTTAAACAAAGAACATATGTTCTAAAAATGGATGAGGTGTATTTATGGACAGGGTTATATTACATTCCGATCTTAACAATTTTTA
>CAYJGR010000006.1:24578-45451 GCA_964370005.1 uncultured Oscillospiraceae bacterium | reverse complement strand
CCGAGATAACTCTGCATCCCACCCGCTTTCATCACACGGTCAAGCAGTTCCTGCTCGGTATATTCGCCCGAAAAGCACATTTTTATCAGCGGGACTGCGGGGATTTGTCCCGTGCGCTCGGGTGTGAAAGGCCCCTCGCCCGACAACGCATCATTTACATCGATAACACGCCCATAACGGTGTGCCCCCACCGTAATGCCACCGCCAAGATGTGCCACCACAATTCTTAAATTCTCATAAGTTCGCCCCAAATCTGAAGCCAACCGCCTTGCAATAGCCTTTTGGTTGAGTGCATGGAATATGCTCGAACGCTCCACCCCCGGAAGGCCTGTGATTTTTGCACATCCACCACAATGGGATCTACCACATAGGCGGGGATGTGTAGTTTTTCAGCTAAATCCCTTGCAATAAGCGCACCAAGTGCCGAGGCATGCACTGCGGCCGCCGCCGAGCTTAAATCCTCTATCATGGCATCGTTTATCCTATAAGTACCGCTCTCCATGGGTCGTAACAGTCCCCCACGGCCGGCTATAGCGTCGAGTGTCCTAAGCTCCACCCCGAGACTTTCTATCGCACCCAGGATGCTATCAAGGCGCAGCTGCCTCTGACCAAACACCGAGCCACAGGCATCCAGTTCCGAGCGCACGTGTCGCACCGTCTTTACAAATATCACCTGTTCGTCGTCGTATAACCCAAACTTGGTCGAGGTCGAACCGGGGTTTATAGTCAAAATTCGATGGGCACCCTCGGGTTTTTGTGGCACCTCAATCTTATCATCCGAGTGACGTGTAGGGGTAGCCATAGGCACCACCCTCTCCCTCACTATCATTTCTCCATCTTTTTCCATCGAAGCCTTTATCACGCAGTCTATATGCACAAGCTTATCGAGTATGAGCGCCAACTTGGTGTGGGTGCCCTCTATGTGCATCTCCATCTGTGAAACAGTGGGGTCTGCGGTCTCATCTACCGCCAAACTTTTGATATTCCACCCCTCACGCCTAATATTCCCCACTATGCGGTCGAGTACGCCGGGGCGATTTTGTACCGTAATTTCTACCCGCTCTGTCTGTTTTTTCATGCCGATAACTCCTCTCTCTTTTGCTACATCCTGCCCGCCATCTCTAAAAATTCCTGCTCACTGAGTATAGGTATACCCAAACTTTGCGCCTTAGTAAGCTTACTGCCTGCCGCCTCGCCCGCCACAAGGTAGGAAGTCTTGGCCGACACACTGCCCACCGCCTTGCCCCCAAGCTCCTCAATAATGGCCTGTGCCTCCTTGCGTCCGAGGGTCGGGAGTGTGCCTGTAAGCACAAAGCTAAGCCCTGCAAATTTATCCCCCTGCGCCTGTTCCGTTTGGGTCATATTCAGCCCCAGCCCCTCAAGCTCGGCGACAATCTCACGGTTGTGAGCGTCGGCAAAAAACTGCACCACATGCTCGGCCATCACCTGCCCAAGGCCATCTATTGAGGTTATCTGCTCGGGGTCGGCCTGCAAAATAGCCTGCATACTGCCAAACTTCTTGGCCAATAGCTGTGCCGCCCTCCGCCCTATGTTGCGTATACCCAAAGCAAATAATAACCTTTCAAGTTCCCTATGCTTTGACTGCTGTAGTGCCTCCAAAAGATTGGCAGCGCTTTTTTCGCCCATGCGCTCCAAGCCCGAGAGTTGCTCGGCCGTAAGCCTATACAGGTCTGCCGCCGAGTGTACAAACCCTGCCTCGACCACCGCCTTCACCACCGCCTCACCCATTCCCTCTATATCCATGGCATCTCGCGAGGCAAAATGGATAAGATTGCGCAGAAGTTGGTCGGGGCAATCCATGTTGGGGCAACGCAGTACCGCCTCGCTCTCGTCCCGCACTGTGACAGCACCGCAGGAGGGGCAATTTTTCGGCAGTAGATAAGGAATGTGTGGCTCGCATCTTTGCACCACCTCGACCACCTCGGGGATGATATCCCCCGCCTTACGCACTCGAATGGTGTCCCCTATACCGACATTTTTCTGATTTATAAAGTCCTGGTTGTGTAGTGATGCCCGACTGACAGTCGTACCGGCCAGTTCCACCGGATCAAACTCTGCGGTGGGGGTCAGCGCACCTGTGCGTCCCACCTGTACCACCACATTTCGCAGTATTGTCTCTTTTTCCTCGGGTGGGTACTTAAATGCTATTGCCCAGCGGGGGTGCTTAGAAGTACTGCCCACACTCTCACGCAGTGCCAAACTGTCCACCTTGACCACCGCACCATCGATATTAAACTCATACTCCCCACGCTTTTTATCTATGTTCTCGACACACATTACCATCTCTTGGCCATCATGAACAATCTTCCACTCGGGCACAATGGGGAAACCCTGCTTTGCGAGGTATGCAAGACTTTCACTGTGGGTTTCAAATTCTTTGCCCTGTGCTGTTTGCAGGTTGAATACGCATAGTTCAAGGCCACGCCCCGCCGCCACGGCGGCGTACTTTTGGCGTAGCGACCCCGCCGCCGCATTGCGTGGGTTTTTAAATGGGGGTTCACCCTCGGTCTCCTGCCTTGCCACCACCCGCAAAAACTGCTCCTTGGGCATGTAAATCTCACCCCTTACCACAAGGTAGGGGAGTTTGTCGGGCAAAGTCAGGGGAAGGGAACGCACAGTGCGCAGGTTTTCGGTCACGTCCTCGCCTGTGATGCCATCCCCACGGGTCGCCCCCCGCACAAATACGCCGTCACGATACTCAAGTGACACCGACAGCCCATCCACCTTGGGTTCCACCGTATAGGCCGCCGATATATCCTGCTGTGATATCCTCTCATGAAAAGCAAGCAGTTCCCCGCTGTCAAACACATCCTGCCTCAAATGTATTTTGCGCCTTACCCCCCACCCTCAATGTGGGACTGTCGACTTTGCGGTAATCCGGGTACTGCTCCTCAAGCTCTATGAGACGATGCAGAAGTTTGTCATATTCATAGTCCTCTATCTCTGGCTTGTCCTGATTGTAATACAGCTCATTGTGGCGCAAAAGCTCCTCATATAGCCCCTGTATCTCATTTTTTATGCTATCACTCATACTTCACCTCATCCTAATGCCTATTAAAACGTTTTCTAAGCTCCTGTTTTAGCGTTTTATCGGCAAACAGATACAGCCCAAACGCTATAATCACACTGAATACTATGGCTACAAGTGCCCCCCATGCACTGTTATGCCAACCAAGCAAATATATAATAACCGAGGAGAAACTGACCATGGTCACGGCTAAAATGTAACCGAAATACTCAGAAAACAGTTGTTTGCTTTGTACTGCTAATATTGTGAGGTAAAGCACCGTGCCTACCGTCAAAAATGGGAATGCATAATCTGTAGACCAAAACCTCATCCCACTTGCAAGATCAATCACTATAAAAAACGCACCCAAAAAAACATAGCTGTAAAACACTCTTTTACCGTGTCGCGCGGGCCTGATTATCACATAATACATCGAAAGGCCATACATCATAGAGGCCGAGACGATTATTGACCAAATATTCTCCCCCGCCCTATGCGTAAAAATATTTATAAATATGCAGATAATTGTAACCGATACAGCGACAAATAACGGCAAATTTTTAAGCGCTCTTTTTTGCTGCATGATATGCTCATATGTGGGGTATTGCACCACAGCTTGTCCCTGTGCGCCTACTTTTTCATAACATAGGGGGCATATATGTTGGCTGTCATACAGCATAACCTTGCAGTTTTCACATTTTTTCATATTCCACCCCCCAGTCATTTGAGTAGACAGCGACCTCTACCCCCATTTGTGCCCCAAGGGTGGTAAAAAATGCTTTTATAATACTGACATCTGTAATGGCTCTTGTAAAACTTATTGCGAGTTTATCCTCAAAAGAACATATACCGCAATTTATAGGGCTTTGCACGGTAGGATAAACCAGCACCTCCATATGCTCAATATAAGGTTTCATATCCTTTGGCATATCCACCCTGCCGATATTGGATATTGAAATGGTCTTTTTAAGCTCTCCCATAAAATTAAAACCTATAGGCATAATCACATTCTTCAAAATAAGCGGGGTATACGTCGAAAGCAGATTTTTAGACAGCTGCACATTTTTGATGGTCGCCCCCTCCAAATGCGCTTGGTCAGATGTCAATTTCAGCTGCTCGGTCACCGATGTTATAACCTGTCGTATACTTGTTTGTTCGGTCATTTTATATCCAACATTTACAACACCGAAAAAGTTTTTTAGGGTACGAGAATGAAATATACTGCGCAAATTTACCGGTACCGCTACCACAATAGGTTTTTTATCCTTTGATTTTTTTTGCTTTTGTTCATATATAGCTATAATCATACCGGCAATTATAAGTGCTGTTATAGTACAGTCGTATTTTTTGCTGATGCTTTTAAGCTGTGACACCGAGACTACACCCGTCACCACACAGTTACCACGAGTTTTGAATTTTTTACCCCTTATCCTAAATGCATTTTCTGACTTTATACTGTTTTTTTGTTTTTCATATTTTATATCACCAAAGTGCTCCATAAAACTGTCCGTGTCATTTTTTTGGATTTCATTGTATCGTAGCACCTTGTTTTCATGCTCAATTTGCTCGCCCTTGGCGCAAATATAGTAATACACCAAAGATTTTATAAACTCTATGATGCCGCTTCCATCTGTAACAGAATGAAAAGCCTCCACAGAAATCCTGTTTTTATAATATAACACCTTTATAATATATCCCTTATTTTCATATGAAATGATATTATTACATGGCGAGTTTGCATCTTCTTGTACCGTAAAATGCAGATAGTTTTTGTCAAAATAATTCCAAAAAACACCCCGCCTCATTCGCAGGAAAAACAGCGAATATCGCTCATATATCATATTGACCGCCAGTTGTAAATAATAGGGGTCAACCTCTTCTTTTAATATAACCGCCACTCTGAATACAGCCGAATTATTTTTATTTGTGACACTTGGGAACAGTTTTGCCGCTATATCAAGTTTATTATATTGTTCCATTATCCGCTCCTTACCGACCTTTTATTCTCCTCTATATTCTACCACACTCTGTTCTCATATTCCACGATTTATTATTCTATTTCTGTCAAATATGCGTCGTACCCGGAGATGCCAATGGAATCATTTATCGTTTCCCCCTCAACTTGGGTGAAATACTCGGGCACTACCCCCACAATCACAGTCTCGGCCAAACATATCTCAGTCTCCACCATAGTGGTGGTGGAATAGCCGGGGATAACCCCTATCACACCCACATTTATACTCATAATAATTTGGTGACGGGTCTGGTTTATACCTGCCGATGAAAATCTATTGGCAATGCCACTTTCAACCATTCCGGTGGGTATGGCGTAAAATCGTATGTTCGGACCACGCCCCGCAAAATATTGCCCCCCCACCATAGTACCTATGGGTATGGGCACATCTTGTCGGGATAGCTCACTCATATCATTTATTATTTCCTCGGTTATCTTGGTGCTAAGTAGATTTATTTGCTGCATATCTGTCTGTATCGAGGTGACATTGCCCTGCTCATTGTGAACTATGTGTGCTATGTCGGCATAGGGGAGGCTTTGCTCGCCCAGCACCTTATTCACCGCATCATTTATGACCTGTGTCGAGTATATGCGAGCCTGAAATGCCGCCATATCCCGAATGACAGGCCCCATGCGCAGATTAAAAACCGTCAGCAGTGCCACCATTAGCATAGGAATTAGCACCAGTGCAGGAGGTATCCTTCTGCAAGCGTAAATACCCCGCCTTCTGCGCACAAGCTCACCCCCCACCATCCTTTTTTATAATATATTCCGTAATAATTCGTAATGTGTGCAAATCACAGCCACTTTTTGCATAATGTAATAGTAATATGGGCTAATTTATAATTTATCAGGGGGGCTATATCTATATGCAAGATAAATACAGCGATAAGACATCCTCGAGGGGATTTTCACGAGCCGACACCGGCCAACAGGCCGTACACGCCTTTGACAGCGGACAGCGCCCACCACATCAAAAACCTCAGGGCATGGCAGCCAGGGTTATGTTAAATGTACCCTACCCAAAACCTAAATTCTCCTGCCCAAATGTCGGGTATGCGGGCGCCATAAAAAACGCTTATGCCGGTGATATAAGCGAATTTACCTCAATATCACAGTATTTCTATCAACATGTGCTCGAGCGCACACCACACCCCGAGGTATCGGCCGTCTTAAAGGCTGTGGCTATGGTCGAGATGAAACACGCCGAACTGTTGGCAGAATGTATCTGTGATCTTGGAGGGGATGCCTCAATCTCATCACAGCGTGGCAATGCCCGCATTTGGTGGTCGGGTGGATTTGTCAGCTATCAAAACGGTCTGCGTGCCATGCTGATGAAAAACATAGAGATGGAACGTATGGCTATACGTGAATATCAGCGCCTATGCAGAGCTATTCCACTTGAAGATATACACGCCCTGTTTGAACGCATCATTATGGATGAAAAACACCATATAGATTTATTTTCTGAGCTACTGCGACTATATTGTGGGTATGAATGAGCAAAAAAATCGGAACCGTTCTCCACCCGCATCGTGGATATCGGTTCCAATTTGTATTTTCTGTTTTCTCATTCCTGTACAGGCAATATTGCCGCATCGGCCATGGAATAATATTCCCCTCTGGCCACAATTATATGGTCAATTAGATTAATCCCTATCCCCCGCAGTGCCAAAAACAGCTCACGTGTTTTCACCAAATCCTGCTTTGAGGGTATAGCAAACCCACGTGGGTGGTTGTGGGCGAGCACCACCACACTGCATCCCACACGCATAGCCTCCTCGGCCACCCTACGCGCAGGCACGGGCACCTCTTCAATGCTACCCTCGGCAATCTGCACACATTTTAGCAGTTTGCCGGTGTTGTCAAGGCACAAAAGTAGGGCAATTTCGTTATCTTTGCCCACATAGCGATGGCGCAAAAACTCCCCTAATTTGACCGTGCTGTCCAGCACCTTGCCCGGGCTGTACTTATCACTTAGATACAACCTTGCAACCTCGGGTATAAGCTTGAGAAGTCCCGCCGAAACAGGCCCTATTCCCTTGACCTTGAGTAGCTCCTCCAGTGGCGCATCAAACACCTCAGCCAGCGACCCAAACCTCTCAATGAGTAGGTGCCCGATTTCGTTTGTATCCTTTCGGACATGGGAATAGTATAAAACCATCTCTAAAATCCTGTGAGCCTCACAGTTGTCCAGTCCCTCTAAATGCATGCGATTCCTCATCCTGCTTCGGTGCCCTTGATGAAGATTATCCATAGCATCGACCCCTCGTTGTTATTTTACACGTTCTTATTAGGGCGTGTTAACACAAAGCCCTACAGTGTCCGCAATATTATGTGCCCCCTGAGCTTAGCAATGGGTGGAGGTGGGGCAAAGGCTCGTCTCTTCGCCTTTAGAAGAGGATCATGTGCTGCACTTTGCACATGCGGTCGTCCGCCGAGTGTGCGAGGCACAGACGACCGAGCCGTAGCCCTCCCCCCGCCGTAGCAGTACCTATCTTTAGGTGTAGGTGTAAAAATTTCTTTCACCTGCGCCATGTGCAGGTGAAAGTTTAAAAGTTTTTGTTCAAACTTTTTTCAAAAAGTTTGCGGGGTTCGGGGCAGAGCCCCGAGGTCTTATATCTTGCGACTACCCGGCTTTATAGCTTGGGTTTTGCCCTCTTTACACATGGGGCAATCCCCTGCCTCCCATGACTGCACATCTACCTTTATCACGGCCTTGTAGGGCACACCGAAGTCCACGACGCCACCCGAGCGATTTACAATTGAACCTATACCCACAACGACACCGCCGGCCGCCCGGACAAGCTCTTTTACTTCGTTTATCGAGCCGCCGGTAGTGACCACATCCTCCACCAAGAGACAACGCATACCGGGCGTGACTGTAAACCCACGACGCAATGTCATCTTGCCATCTTCACGCTCGGCAAAAAAATTCTCACATCCGATATGCCTACTCACCTCGTAGGCCATCTGTACAGCACCCATCGCAGGGCCTATGACCACATCAATTTTCTCCCCCGAAAACTGCTCAGCCAAAGCTTTGCACAACTCCTCGCTGTACTTTGTGTGACGAAAAATCTTGGCACACTGCAAATATTGATTGGAGTGTTTGCCCGAGGTGAGCAAAAAATGCCCCTCAAGCAGTACCCCAGCTTCACGAAATATGTCTAAAACCCGCTGTTCTGTCATGTTCTATACCTCCATATGGACTGTGTTTTTTCTGCTTTTGTCATCAGTATACATCATTTTTTGCGGTTTGAAAAGTATAAATCTTGCTTTATTTATCCTCAGGCTCGCCCTGTACCTCGATACCGACATCCACAACCTCTTGGGCGTTGTCCGCCTCGGTCTGTGGTTGTGGCTCTTCTGCACCCGCAACCTCCCGTGGGGTCTGCTCGGCCACGGTCACCTGTTGTATCTCCTCTTCCTGTTTGGCGCTCTGCTCATGCTTTCGGGTTTCATACAGTTCGCACAGATAGCGGGTGTACATGGCGTAGGACACCTGCATGTAGGGCACAAGGAAAAATATCGGCAATATAAGAACGCTTAGTATCATCCACGGCAAAAATGACAGCCCAAATATAAATGTTTCCCATCTGTGCCCTTTTGTATAGCGCACCGACAGGCGTATGGCCGAAAACCACCCCCTGCCATAGCGCTTACCCATGAGGTATCTTGCCAGAGTGTAGCGGGTCAAAAACACCACATAAAGCATTGTCATGACTATCAGCAGTACCCCACCCGCAAGCACGGCGGTTACAGCTGCGGCTTGATATGTGCGATCCATATCCATAAAATAAAGTGCATACGCCCCTCCCCCCAAAAGTGCCGTGGGCAGAATAAAAAATATAATAAACCAGAAAACCGACTTTATATATATCGCTATATTAAGTATTATCGACCCAAAAAATTTTCTACATCCATATGGCCAAAACACATGACCGGCACTCGGTTTTTTGCCTTCGGTACAGGACATGCCCCAGTCGGCAAACCCCACCTGTAACGGTGATACGAGCACCGCCGAAAGCAGTGCCACCCCCAGTGTGACATAAAGATAAAACGGTGAGATTTGCAGTGCTGTTTGCCAAGGTGTGGCCGAGTTTATAACCTCGGTTACAAATCCCGAAGCCTCCATGATAATCTGAAATGCTACCTCCAAAGCCACCAAAACCGCCGATATCAAAATAGCTATCATAGTGATACCGATGCCGGCGCCTCGGTTGCCTTTCAGTGCCCCTCTGGCATCTTTTTTAATTACACGTCTTATTTTGTTCATTGTTCTCTCCTCAACTTTTGTTTTACCAATCTGTCGGAATATATCGCCTAATTTACCGCTCATCCCCTGTTTCTTCATAAGGTGAGGGGTCATATGGATTTTCTACCCATCCCTCATCACCTGTGTAATCTTTAGGCATGGGAATGGTACCACATATCTCAAAGGCATTATCCCTCATCCACATCTGTGGGGTTAGCACAAGCGAATAACCTTGTCCGTTCCCGGCGTAATAGTGTCCAAATGGGGCTTTAGGCATCCCCATGGTAAAAAGCAAACTCATAATAACCCCGCCATGGGCGATTATGGCTGTCTCAAAAATCTTCTCCTCCATCATCTCACGAAATATCCCCCTCAAAGCCTGCACAAGACGAGCGGAAAAATCCACACCGCTCTCTCCGTTGGGCGGGGCATTTTCATAAGAATTATCCATCCAACTGTTAAAATCCTCACGCCTGCAAAGTTCCTCGTGTGTAAATCCCTCAAAATCCCCGAAATTCATCTCTTTTAGATCATCCACCACAAAGAGTTTGTGCTCGGGGTATAAAATTTCGGCCGTCTGAATACAGCGTAGCATCGGACTGGAATAGACCCGCTCTACATTTGGATAAACATACTCATGTGACATATTAACAAGCTCGCTTATGCCCTCGGTGCACAGCTCATAGTCGGTGTGGCCCACATACCTGCCCTCAACATTTGCCTGTGTCAGTCCGTGACGAATAAGATTGATGCGATAGTTTTTCATGTGCGCGGTAACCTCCGTGGATAAGTTGTAATAATCGTCTGCCAACACCCCTTAGTGGGGGATGTTTCTCTGCATAGTATCAAAAAAAGTAAAGTTTTTTTCTATATTACGACAAATATGTTAAAATTGTGTTTACAAATGACTTTTAGTATATTATAATGACATTTACAGTGAGTATATTCTGTGTTGAGAGGTGGGTTTCAAATGAATGCGGACTTCCCGCGTGTTTTGACCTTATTGCGCAAAGAAAAGGGAATAAGCCAGAAGGAAGTCGCCTCACGTTTGGGCATCTCTCAGGCATTGCTCTCACATTACGAGAAGGGTATTCGTGAATGTGGGCTTGATTTTCTTGTGAGCTGTGCAAAATTTTACGGTGTATCGGTTGACTATATGCTCGGACTGTCCCCCGAGACCACCGGCAGTACCATAAGGGTTGAGGATATCCCCGAGGCCGATGCTATGGGCAAAGAGAATGTATTCTCGGGCAGTGTGCTCCCCATACTCAACAAAAAACTTATCACAAATTCGCTTAACATATTGTTTGATCTCCTCTCCCGTACCAAGAACGAAAAGATGATCACCGAGGTATCGGATTTCCTTATGTTGTCGGTATACAGAATGTTTAGACTCATATACCGCCAAAACCCCAAAAATTTGTCCGATATGTTCTCGTTGTCCGACTCGGTACAGCAGTACTACGCTATGGCCGCCATGCAGCTCAGCGAAGCCGGCATAGTGGCCGAGGCCGGACGCAAAAAAACCAAGGGCAGTATGCCTCCCCCCACCATCACCACCGATAGCCTTTCAAAGGACTACCCCCTGTTTTCGGCCTCGCTCATGAACCTTGTGCGCAACTCGGAAAAAACCATACAAGAGCGTTGTAAGCTGTGATATATATCTAAAATCCCGAGCGGCACCCACTGTGGGTGACCGCTCATTTTTTTGCGGGTAGGCTAAGCACTAAAATCGGCAAGCTGTATTTTACGACCCTAAGCGCCAACGAGCAAATAAAAACGTGACCAGACTTAGCACCAACATGACAATCGCCCCTAAAGCATACACACCGCTTTCGAGTGAGGCGTCCGAAAGGCGTGGAAGTATATTGCCCATCACAGCCATAACCGCCCACAAAAGCGGCTGAACAAGCCCGAGCATCGGTCGCCGCCCTGCCAACCAGATTTGAAGTGCCAACAGTCCCGTTATAATAAGCAGTACAAATAATAGGGCAAGTATAACGATGATACCTGAAATTTCCATTTTTACCTCCACTGTGCGGATTTATACCCACATTTTTTAATACCACTGTTATGTATTATACCACAAAACACAAAAAAATGGTGATTAATATGTCAATAATTGTACGGGGTCGCACTGACCTCTCCCCCCACCCGTACACAAATGGCGGGGACGGTCCCAACGTTTCGCTATTATAAATCAAAACAGCGCAATGAAATAAGTTTGAATAAATTCAAATTTATATTTAGAAACCGTTTTTCTAGTCACTTCGTAACAACCGAAAAACATGGCACAGTATTACCATTTTTGTGATTATCTTTTGCTTTTGCACAAAGGAATGGTCATAGCTATGGCAAAAGTTCCCTATCACACATGCATAACAATAGGTGTGGACGTGGCGGAGGTTTTCACCTCGATAGAGGTGCACCCCAGGCCGTAGGCAATGGGGTGGGTGCCCGCCGAGCGTGCGAGGCGATGAGGCACCAAAACCGGAGCCACGCCCTTGTCGTCGCTGCGCCTATCTTTAGGGGTAGGTGGAAAAGCTCCGCCGCCTGCGCTTTTTGCGGGTGGTGGGTAAAGTTTTTGTTCAAACTTTTTTCAAAAAGTTTGCAGGGGTTCGGGGACGGCGTCCCCGAGGTCTTTGGGATGGGCAACACCCCGAGGTTCTTTTGAGAGTGTGGGAGTGATTATTGTATCACAATACCCACGATATCTTGCAAGCGCTTGACTGTATATGAGGGTGTGATATCATCGGGGCATTCCATACCTGTGGGGTTGTACCAACAGGTGTCAATGCCGGCTAAATTCCCACCTAAAATATCGGTGGCGGGGTTATCTCCAATCATAAGCGCCTTTGATTTTGAAAAGTCAGGTATACCGGCCGCTACCTTCTCAAAATATTCGGGTTGAGGTTTGACACAGTTTAGCTCATCCGAGACAAATATATCCTCAAAGCAGTCGTGTAGCGGTGAACCGGCCACACGCCCCCGCTGTGCCACCGAAAACCCATTTGTGACCAAGAACAGCCTGCATCCCCTTTGTTTAAGTTCATGGCATAGCTCGACAGCCCCGTCTATCATGTGGTTTTGACGACCTAAATTGAGTAGATAGGCATCGTTGACCCCTGTGATGTCCATATCCACCCCTATTCTGTCAAACAGCATCCGAAATCTACTATCTATAAGCTCTTCACGGGTTATCTTGCCCTGTTCGTGACTCTCCCACAGCTCATCATTTATACAGCGATATATATCCACGGTCTCATTGTCACAGTGTATACCCAGCTCCCCCAGCGTAAGTTTTACCGCCTGTATCTGCGAGAGTTTTAAATCGTACAACGTTTCATCAATGTCAAATAACAGTTGTGTGTATTTTGGCATACTTATCCCCCTCTTACTTTTGACCATATACCACCCGAGGCAGTCCCGCAAGATCATTAAGACAAATTATATTCCTATATCCTGCACCCTGCATGAAGTCCGTGACCGCCTCCTGTTGGGTACATCCTATCTCAAAAAGCAGATATCCCCCATCACAAAGCATATCACGGCACAAAAGTGGTAACTTTTCATAAAATTCAAGCCCGCTCTCACCCCCAAAAAGTGCCATGGACGGCTCATGCAAAAGCTCGGGTTGTAGGCTGTGCATCTCCCCCGCTGTCAAATAAGGCGGATTGCAGGTAATGGCGTGAAATGTCTCACCTCTACAAACCTCAGGGCAAAGCACATCCCCCATGATTATCTTCACAGACACACCGTTTTGTGCTATGTTGCGTTTCATATAAGCGGCGGCCTTGTCCGACTTTTCCACGCCGAACACCTTGGCGGTTTGGGGCAGGTTTTTGGCCAGTGCCACCGCCACACACCCGCTACCGGAACAGAGATCTGCCACACTCGGGGCGGTATGTCCCTCAAGCAGTTGCAGTGCCGTATCCACCAAAAGTTCGGTCTCGGGGCGTGGAATCAGTACACCGTCTCCCACCTCAAAGGATAGCCCATAAAATTCCCACGCTCCCACAAGGTATTGTAGCGGTTCCCCCTGCGCTCTGCGGTGGCAGAGGGCTAAATACTCACTTGCTATGTCCTGTGGACAAATATACTCGGGGTGCAGTCGCAGATAATCGGTAGGTTTTTTGGTGGCGAGCGAAAGAAGGGATATCCCCTCGCTTATATGCTCACATTCCCCCACTGCACCCTGCAAAATCCCCCTGCCTTGTTTTAGGAGATCACCACAAGTCATTATGTTTATCCTCGGGTATGCAGGGCTCCATGGCAGCGATGGCACACTCTATCTGCGACTCATCCGGCTCGTTTGTGGTCAAACGTTGTAGCCAAAGCCCCGGGGCGGATATTATACGGGTTAGGGCGTTGTCGTAACGACCCGCAAGCTTTATGATTTCATAGGCGATGCCCACTACTACAGGTAATAGTGCAAATTTTAGTAGCACCCTTATAACAAGGCTGTTCCAAGTCACCACCGAGAATACGAGTATCGACACCACGAGCACTATCAAAACAAAGCTGGTGCCACAACGGGGGTGAAAACGGCTTTGAGCCTGTACGTTTTCCACCGTAAAGGGCAGTCCCGCCTCATAGCAAGCTATGGTCTTATGCTCGGCACCGTGGTACTCGAACACTCTTTTTATATCCGGCATACGAGAGACCGCCGCCACATACAAAACAAATATCACAATTTTTATAAGGCCTTCAATGAGTGCTCTGACCCATGGATACTGCACATATGGGGTCACCCATTGGGATATGGCAGCGGGGAGCACCATAAACAGCAATGCCGCCAAGCCCACAGCCAACACCATAGCCACGGCCGACACCACCTTCATGAGGTTGTCGCCAAACAGTTTTTGCAGTTTTTTTTCAAAGGCGGTGGGTTCTTCCAGATCAAGCCCAGACTTCTCGGCCGACTTCATCAGGCATTTATAACCCATTAGCATTGTATCTATAAAATTAAAGCTTCCCCGAATTATGGGGGTTTTCTTGTACCAAGGGGTTTTCTTCTTTTTATTTGTCTGCCATGTTTCTATATCCATCTCACCATCGGGCAAACGCACCACCATGCTCGAAATCTCGGGGCCTCTCATCATCAGCCCTTCGATTAGTGCCTGTCCGCCTATAGAGCTTTTATGTTGTGTTTTTTCTGACATTCGATTTACCATATGTCCCCCTGTGCTTGGTGGGGGGAATTCCTTTCAGATGTATATTTATTTACCGCTTGTGACGGGCAAGGTAATATTAACTGCCGTGCCCACTCCAAGTTGTGAACTCAGTTCAAGTGTTCCACCGTGCATCGATACAATTTCATCGGCCACGGCAAGCCCTATACCCGACCCACGGCGGGTGGAATTGGCCTTATAGAACTTGGTCTTGACCTTTGCTAAATCCTCGACACTTATGCCTATGCCGGTATCCTCTATATTGACTGTAAAGTGTTCCTGTGAGACCGTGGCGGCCACCGTGACGCTATCCCCACTGTCGGAATACTTTAGAGCATTATCGATGACATTGACAAACACCTGCCTCAGTCTGTTTCGATCCCCCGCAATGACCGCAAAACAGTCGGGTTCAAGATAATTTAAGGTTATACCGTTTTTCCTCGCCTGCTCGCTAAACATAAGCACTGCATCGGATAGCTCAGCCACCACATCGATTTTATCAAAATTCATGCTAAATCGACCGCTTTGCATACGTGAAAAATCGAGCAGTTCCTCCACCATGCCCGATAGTCTGTCTGTCTCGCTTAAAATAACATGCATACCTTTTTTTAGGGTGTCGGGATCGGGGGGGGACTTTTCACTGTTGAGGGTCTCACCCCATCCCTTTATGGCGGTAAGTGGGGTGCGAAGTTCGTGCGACACCGAGGATATAAAATCGTTTTTCATCTGATCGGTGGCCGACAGCTCCTGTGCCATGTAATTTATCGTGTCGCACAGGTCACCTATCTCGTCGTCGTTATATTTTGTAAGTCGGGCATCGAAATCACCTTGGGCTATAAGCCTTGCCGTCTCACCTATGCGCCCCACGGGATTTACAATTGAGCTTATAAAGTAGGAGCTTGTGAATATTACAAAAAACATTATAGCCATGCCCACAAGTGTAAGTACCGCTATGGCCATGACAATTTGTTGGTCAATCAGGGTGAGTGAGGTGACATAGCGCATGGCCTCGACCTCTTGGTTGCGAGCTTGGGTAATCATGGTCACGGCCATGACCTTTTCATCTCCTAAAAACCCAACATATTCCCCCATAGCATCCTCCGACACCAGGGCATCATCATAATCCGGCATATAAAGCATATCACTGCCCACGTCAAACCCGCCCGAGGTGGCAATAACCGAACCTGTGGTGTCGATAGCCATGAGCTCCATGCGATCTTTCTCGGCAAAGTCCTCCACCGTACGCCGCACTTGGTTGTCAAAATTCACCGAGCTGTCGTCTGAATAACTAACCAAAAGCCCGTCAATATAATTGGCCTGGGCACGTAGTATCTGGCGTACATTGTTATAATAATAGGAGCGCACACCGCTCGCCCCCACCAGTACAAGGGCAATAACAATGACCAAAATAACCGCAAAACTGTTGTAAAGCCAGCGGCGTGTAAGTTGTTTTATAGCCATGTCATCCCCTCCTTAATTCTTCGTTCCTCATTCTTGGTTCTTAGCCCCTTACTCGCACCACTTGTAGCCAAACCCCCACACAGTGGTGAGGTGCTTGGGATTGGACGGTTCATCCTCTATCTTCATGCGCAGACGGCGTATGTTCACATCGACGATTTTCACATCCCCAAAGTAGGCGTCCCCCCACACATGGCGCAGTATGTCATTGCGCTCGAGAGCCGCCCCCGGATTTTTGAGAAAAAATTCCATAATTTGAAACTCCACCTGTGTAAGGTCAATAAGCTCCCCATTTTTCGTAAGGGTGTGACTGCGCTGGTTCATAGCAAACACCCCCGACACAAGATCACCACCGCTGTCGGTCTGTCCCGCCGCCATTATAACACGTCGATGTATGGCATCCACCCTCGCCACAAGCTCAGAGGGGCTAAACGGCTTGGTCACATAATCATCGGCGCCCAACATAAGGCCGTTGACCTTGTCCATCTCCTGAGAGCGGGCGGTAAGCATAATAATACCTATAGAATCGCTATGCTCGCGGATTTTTTTACACAGCGTAAAGCCATCCATACCCGGCATCATTACGTCAAGCAGTGCGATGTCAAAATTACCCTTGTTTTCTTCAAATATTCTAAGACCCTCCTCACCGCTTGGGGCATCCACCACCTCGTAACCTGAACGGCTGAGATTTATAACCACAAAATCTCTGATCGAATCTTCATCTTCCACAACTAAAATACGTTTCATATAAAGTTAACCTCCTTCAATAGGTGTCATCAGTGTATATTAAAAAGATTTTCAAGCTCGGTTTGTGTCAGGGCATAGTCGCCTGTGGTTGGTGCTAAGAGATAAACGTCATATATAAAATTTCCCTTTTGGCCTATTTGCTGATACTGTTCAAGGTCAAATCTATCTTGATAGTCCTTTATGGAATAAGCTCTTATTCTCAAAAGTTCCTGCCCCGTCTGCTCGGTGTCGGGGTCGTATTCCCAAAACCTAAGCTCACCCGAACTATCGTCTGTGCTCACCGCCGTATGCTCCACCCAGTACTCGGGTAAATAAAATGTATAGCCCTGTGGCTCGTTTATATAGGCGGTGCTCACCGGTTGTAGTTCAAAATTCTCGGTGAGACTGCAGTAGGTGGTGTAGTAGTGGGAGTTCTCAGAGCTATCATGCTCGGGAGCAAGGGTTTGTATGGGGATATCAGGCAGGCCGTCACTATTTACATCATCGCTTAAAACCTCCAGGGAGCGCCGAATGGTCTCTTCATAAAACTCGCTCCCCCCCTCAAAGGCCAAGGAGGTACTTCTGTCCCCTACCAATATCACATCGGTGGCCAGGGTGTCCTCACCGATCCACCCTTCCACCAAAATCCCCCTATATTCGGGGGTTATAGCACCCGCAATAATCTGTGCAAAATCGGTCATTTCAAGGTTAAGCTGGATGCTTCGTGATTCGACAAGCACTCCCGATTCATTCACCATAAGCGTGGCATAGGGCTTGCCCCCCGTCGAGGAAAGTGACACCGTCATAAGCTCCTCCAAACCATCGCCATCAAAGTCCGAGGTGACATATTCGGTGTACCTGCCCTGATAAAGGGTATGCATAATATCCTCCTCAAAACGCAGTACAGATATTTGATTGACCTGCTGACTTCCGTCGCCCCAACCAATCACTATATCGAGTTCATCCTCATTTGTAAGAGATACAAAGTCTACCGACTCGACCCCCAGCGTGCCCCCCGGCGTATCATACACCGAAACCCACCGCTCCTCACGCTGCTGCATTACGTTTATATTCAGCTCATCGGGGCTGGCCTCCAGACTGTAAAAGGCCAAGACTTCCTCGATACCATCCCCATCCAAATCCCTAAATATAAACGCCGAGCGGTAATCCCCCGACCTCGGGTAGCGCAGTGCAACATTGGAGGAACTTGTCCCCAACGCCGCGAGCAATGCATCATATATCAGGCTTTGGGTCTCGGAGAGCTGTGGCGGGCGCATGAGATCCTCGGTATCGAGGCTCACGGGAGAGCATCCTACAAGCAAAAAGGTCAAAAACAAAGCAATTGCAGCCCTCATAATATCTCCCCCCTTCGAGTGTTACACCCTAAAAAAATACAGCTACATATTCATAGTATAGTATAACACAGACATGGGCGGATGCAATAGATATTTCGTGAACAAGCTGCAATTGCCTTGGCTATCAATGAATTGCCGAATAAGACTCATAGCCCAAATCATTTATTCCGTTTGCAATGTCTGCAAATATCGGTGCCGCCACACGACTGCCCGACTGCCCCTCCTCACACAATACCACTATGGCCCACTTGGGGTCTTCTTTTGGGTAAAACCCGCCAAACCACGCCTGCACTATTTCCTCACCATTTACTTTTACCCCCGTCTGTGCCGAACCGGTCTTGCCCCCCGCCCCACCAAACTGAGGTTTTGCCATGGTGGCGCTCCCCTCCTCTACAGCCGCTATCATCATGTGCCGAAGCTCTGCCGCTGTCTGCTCGCTCATCACCCTTTGTGTGGCATACATCGGCTCGGCCTGCACTATGGTGGACGCATCGTCGGTTATACCCTGCACAAGGCGGGGGGAGACCATCTCACCCCCACCCGCTATTGTTGCAATCATTCCGGCTATCTGTAGCGGTGTGGCGGTGAGTTTTCCTTGACCGAACGAAAAATTGGCAAGCTCCCCACTTGTGAGTTCCTCCATCGGGGTCAGCACTCCCGCCGCCCCTATCAAATCGTCGGCCAAGCTCACGCTGCGCCCAAAACCCAGTTGCTTTGCCATGCCATGCAGTCGGGCAATATCCATCTCCTGCACCAACTGTATGAAGTAAGAGTTGCAGGATTCGGCCACGGCCTGTGTCATGTCGATTTCACCGTGGCCTGTGCGGTTATTGCACCAAAATGTGTGGTCATCCACCTGCACATATCCCTCACAAGTATAATCCGTCGTAGCGGATATGCCCTGCTCCAATGCAGCGGCGGCCACTGCAAGTTTAAAGGTTGACCCAACGCTGTAGGCCGAGAGCGCCCGATTTAACAGTGGTGCCGATTCACTGCCCAACGAGGCGGCCACATCGCTCGGGTCATAGGTGGGTATGCTGGCCATGGCCAAGATATCCCCGCTATGCACATCCATCACCACCGCTGCACCCTTCAGAGTACCACTTTGCGTTAGAGCTTCTTCAACCACTTCTTGGATGCCCGCATTGATGCTCAGCACCACACCACCGAGGGGATTTGTCCCATCTTGCCCCCTGATCTCTCCCCCCGACAATGCCCTGCCGGCCGCATCTACCTGACAGCTCACCTCTATGTCATCGCCATACCCCTGCAAAATATCATCATAAGCCGCCTCAATACCACTGACCCCTTGCCCACTGCTCCCACCAAGGTATCCTATCACATGCACGGCCGATTGGTCCGTGGTGTAGCGCTTTGGCAGCTCGAACTGCCAAACCCCCACCCCCGAAACAATCTCCGGTGTGGGGCTGTACAAAAACGGCTTTCCCTGTTGTAGCATAGCCATCATATCCTCTCGCTCCTGACCTATGAGTTGAGGTAAAAGCCATGCGGCGGTATCGGGACTCGGCACTACCGCCGTGACAGTCTCACTGCTCTCATTGACCAGTGGCTCAAAATTGCAGTCATATATCCCCCCTCTGGTCTGCCCCACCTCCAGAGTGTATGTGCTTTGGTTTAGCGAGGTTTGCGCCATAAGTTCCCCTCGAGACAGCTCATACAGCCTCAGCACCATACCCGTAAGCATCACAAAACAAAATCCATAGACCAATATCACCCGTCGAGCCAAAAAAACACCCCCTGTAAAATCCGTTACAGAGAGTGTTGGATGTTAGTGCAAATAAATTCAAATTGGGAGTTTTTTAGAGCTACCTGAATAGAAAATGTCAAGGGCACCACACGGATGCCCTTGACATTTAAATTCATGCCACAATATTACCATCCACAATCTGCACTACCCTGTCGGCATTTTGTGCGATGTCTTTATCGTGGGTGATCATTATTATGGTGTTGCCCATAGCGTGGAGTTCTCTAAATAAGCTCATAACCTCAGCGCCGGTCTTGGAATCGAGTGCGCCTGTTGGCTCGTCGGCCAAAAGGATTGCAGGGGATCCCACCAATGCACGGGCAATGGCCACACGCTGTTGTTGTCCGCCCGAAAGCTCCGAGGGGCGGTGAGATATGCGCTGGGTCAACCCTAACATCTCTATCGTGTCGCGGGCAAGCTCGGTGGCCTTGGCTTGGGATATACCACGAATAAGCAGTGGCATAATAACATTTTGCAGCACCGAATATGTGGGAATAAGCTGATACTTTTGAAATATAAACCCGATTTTTTCGTTGCGTATTTGGGTTAAGCTTTCCCCACGTTTGTCATGCACCGACACATCGTCCAAATAATATTCGCCGTCATTCCAATCGTCCATACAGCCGATAATATTCATAAGGGTGGACTTGCCCGAACCCGATGGCCCGAGTATTGCCACAAATTCCCCTTTTTTTACCTGCATATCTACACCATGCAATACAGTCAGCTCTTCATCGCCGGTGGTGTAGCTTTTTACAATGTTTTTCATTTTAATCATTGTTCATCACCCCAATATATTTACAGCTGTAATATTGTCGTTTTCATCCATTGATATTGTGACATACATATCGGCCGTGATTGACGAGAAGGTCATCTCGGTGCCAAATTGGGTAACAGGTGTGCCCACGGGGATATTGAGTGTCATAGTTTCATCTGTCAGTTCAATCATCTCGGAAAAATCTGTGTCTGAAGTCATACCGCCACCGGCCATACCGCCACCGGCTCCCTCGGGCATCTCACCATCTCCCGCACCTTCGGGACGCTGTGCGTTTTCGCCATCACCCGCACCTTCGGGACGCTGTGCGTTTTCGCCATCAC
>CAYJGR010000006.1:13134-24478 GCA_964370005.1 uncultured Oscillospiraceae bacterium | reverse complement strand
GTTTGGGGACAGCGTCCCCAAGGTCTTGGTTTGGGGATGGCGTCCCCAAGGTCTTATAATGTGTTTATTCGTTATTAAGCGCCTGTATAGGTACAAGGTTTGAGGCCTTGAATGCGGGATAGAACCCGAACACTGTACCGGTCGCCACGGCAAAAAGAAACGCCAATACCACCGAGGGTATAGTGAGCACCGCTGTTATGTCAGCATACTCCATGAGTGGCAGTACACCAAAGCTGAGCAAAACCCCCACAATACCACCTAACAATCCAATCATGCAGGCTTCAATTAAAAACAGCAGTAATATATCTTTTTTCTTTGTACCTATGGCCTTTAGCACGCCAATTTCCCGGGTGCGTTCCTTGACCGAAACAAAAAGCACATTCATGATACCAATACCACCCACAATAAACACGATGACCGCAACGGCCAGCAGTAGTAGCGAGAGGGTGTTAGCCGACTGCATAGCGGCATCCATGGTGGCACCGGCATCGGATATGCTAAACATAGCCCCGGGGTTAGATTGCGCAAGTACAAGCTCAATGTTTTCCATCACTGTGGGTACGGAATCAACATCTGTAGCCAGTACCGAGATTTGTGGCTGTGTGCCGGCTGAGAAGAGATACTTGTCGGCTGTCGAGTAGGGCATAAAAACCGAGGTGTCCGGATTTATCCCTGAAACAACTGTACCCATGGGGTTTAGCACACCATTGACAACATAGGTTCGACCATCGATCTCGACTTTGCTATCATAGGCAAGAGTTGGCGATCCGAATATATCGATGGCTACATCGTAGCCCAGCACCACACAGCGGGTGGTGTTTTCATTGTCCTCATCGGTCAAGAAACTACCTACCACGGGGGTGAGATTGGAGATTTGCTGATAACTGCTTTGGGTGCCTACAATGTCGTAGGTTATGGCCTCCTCCAAATCAGCCCCCAGCACATCCCCCTCAACCGTGGCCGACATAGCCCCGGATATTATATCGGGTACAAAAAACAGAATGTCGTCAAGGGACTGCTCATCGAGGGTAAATTCATTGGTGGTGGGCAGGCGGGAAGAAGTACCACCACCCGAAGTTCTGCCTGAAGAGCCACCTCCGCCACCCGAGGGCATACCCCCACCCGCAGACATGGGCATTCCACCACCCATCATTGCCATCATGTCACTGGTGTCGGACGAGACGGTGATGGTGCCGGCATTGAGGGTGTTAAACTGCTCCTCAACATCCTGTCTACCCCCCTCGCCTATGGCAATAACCATAACGATGGTGGCCGCACCCACAATGATACCCAGTGAGGTTAAAAAAACCTTAAATTTATTCTGACGTATATTTATAAGCACTAAGCGCAATATCTCACTGATTTGCATTAGCTGTCACCGCACTTTCGATTATGACTATATCGCCCTCTTTAAGTCCTGCGGTTATCTCGACATCAAAACCGTCAGAGAAACCAGTAGTTACTTCAACCTGTTCTATACTACCATCGGCATTTTTCACCTTTACATACTGCTTGCCATCCTCGGTAATGATGCATTTATTTGATACAATAAGCACATCAAGCACCTGTTTTTGCACGAAAGTCGAGTTGCAGGTCATTCCCTGATAGACCACCATATCTACAAATTCCGAGATATCGCAAGCGATGGTGACGGTGTAGTTGACCGAGCTTTGCATACCGCCGGCGGGGGCGATTGAAATGCTCTTGACCACTGCCGAGATGGGTGTATCCTCGTAGGCATCAAATACCACCTGCACAGGCATGTCGATCTCTACATCGGCGATATCCTCCTGCGGAATGCTAACAAGTACGTTTACCGAGTCTTTTTCGGCAAGTGTGACAATGGCACTGCCTGCATTCACGGTCGAACCCTCTTCGGCCACCGTCATGACATAACCGTCACATGGGGCGATAACACTGCCATCGTCAGATATAAGATTAAGGCTTTCCATCTCAAGAGCAAGCTCATCCACCACCTGTTGTGCCTGTGCGATGGTGTTATCGATAGTGCTTACGGTGTTTTGGTACACCTCGTCGGCATTTTCGTAGTTGTAGAGGTTTAGTTCATATTGACTCTCGGCATCGAGTGTGCCCAGCTCCATTTCGTTCCATTGCAGTTCAAGCTCGGTGCTCCTTTGGTCGAGACTGCTGTCTACAGTGTCGAGGTTATCCTCAAGTTTGTCATATTCATCATTGTAGTCATCTATGGCCTTGTCGAGCTCCTCTTGTGTCTTGACAAGATCGGCACTCAGGGTGGTCAGCTCGGCGTTGAGTGCGTCGATATCCTCGGTGCTATTTGTAGGGTCGGCGTTGTGTGCATCTATTTTTGCCTTGACATCGGCGATTTGGACATTAAGGGCATCGACTTCAGCCTGTAAATCGGCCCTGCCTTGGTCATCGTTTAGGCCGTCGTCAATCTGATCTTCAAGCTCCTCTTTTTCATCGGCAAGATCGGCCACCTCTTCACCCAAGGCCACATAATTTGTACGCAGTTCCTGCAAAGCAAGGTCTAAGAGATAATCGGCATTCTCACCGTTATATATTGCCTCATTATAGGCTATATCGGCTGCGATTTTATCGGTTTCACCCTTCATGATAGCCTCCTGGAGGGCGAGCTGGGCATTGTGTAGCGCCAATGCTGCCTCATCGTATAACAGCGCAAAATCATCGGTATCAACCTGTGCCAACACATCTCCGGTCACAACATATTCGCCGGGTTGTGCATGGATGGCCTTGACAGTGGTGGTAAAGTCAAACGAAACAGCGGTGTCGTGCATCTCGGCCGAACCGATTTCGGTCACGCCGACAATGATGTCACCAAATACAACCTCTGTCTCTTGGTATTGTGCGGCGGTCTCAGTAGCATAGCTGTTTTGTAGCAGAGTGCTCCCCACCACAGAGGCCACCACCGTCACAGCAACCACACTGCAGGTCACCTTCACAAAATGCTTTTTCTTTGTAATTCCAAGTACTTTTTCCTTTATCGCATTAAAATTCATCTCATACATCTCCCTTCGTATGCACAGATATTACCACCCTCTTTTGATGTTTTTGTGATATAAAATTGTAAAAAACTTGAATTGTGATTTTTGTTTGATTATGGATGCATGTACCCCCATTTAATAATCAGATGTCCCAAATCCGGACCCGCTCTGCCCTTATTTTTGGAGCATGGGGTAGTTTTGGTAATTGAACAAAACATAATATTATGGTAACATCTCCTTGGATAAATCTTTTTGGGGAGGTATATTAAATGTTTTCGGATTTTTGGTCGCCCGATGCGCCCTTTGTTGAGGTGTTGAGTCTGCCACATCTTATATATTTGACATTTTGTATTGTGGCAGTGTTTGTGTTTATAAAGAACAGAGAATGGGTATATAGGCATAAAAATGATATGTGTCGGGGGTTTTTTGTGAAACTTTTGCTTCAACAAATTGTACTGCTCTATGGCTGGTATGCCCTATGCACCCCCAACTTTTGGGCCGAGGGATTGCCCCTGCATCTGTGCCGTGTGGCCTCAATATTGACCTCGGTTTTCCTCATCACCAAAAATACGGCTCTCATGGATGTTATTTGCTACTTCAGTGTTTACGCTCTAATATCACTGTTTTATCCCCTAAATGTCTATAACTTCACCCATGCCAGTGGGGTATCCTATATGATAAATCATCTCATTACGGTGCTTATACCTATATTCGCAGTGATAGCATTTGATTGGTTTCCCAGTTGGCGAGGTTTCCTACGGGGGGCGGTCGCCTTTACGATTTATATGCCGGTCATACTCATAGCCAATGCCTTGACCGGTGGCAACTACTTCTATCAACTCGATCGCCCATTTTGGCACGATATGCCCGCACCGCTGTTTGCCGTGTTGTCCTATGCGATAAGTGTGGGGGCATTTGCCGTCTTGACAGCATTGGTGATTGAGATACGCCGTAGGCAGTTTTTTCAGAGAATAGCGACGGTCAAGGACTGACAGAAAACAGCGCACAGAAAAAAGAGCAAGGGCACCCTCATGGGTGCCCTTGCTCTATTTATCTTCTATCTTCTGACACTCTATCCTCTTAATCCCGCCCCGATTTTTTGGGGTAGGGGGTGGGGTTGGGGTGTGCGTACTGATGCCCGTGAGCGTTCTTTGGTCTCGGGCTGATGTACGTGCGCACCAATCGCGCCCTCTACGCTGAAAAGCGGGGTGGAGAGTAAAGCTTTGGACAGATGCCCTTGGCCTTTTGGTCTTTTCTATCTTCTGTCCTCTAAATCAGCTTCCTATCATAAAGTCGTGCGGCATTTAGCACCACCAATACCGACCCCGCATTGTGTACCAATGCGCCACTGGCGGGATTAAGCAGTCCCATGACCGACAATATAATCGCCCCAAAGTTGATTACCATCGACAGAGTAATATTAAGCTGGATGGAATTCACAGTGGCGTTGGATAGCTTTTTTATGTAGCCAATCTTGGATATGTCATCACCCATGAGGGCGATATCGGCCGCATCTATGGCTATATCACTGCCCATTGTGCCCATGGCGATGCCCACCGAGGCCGTCTTGAGGGCGGGGGCATCGTTCACACCATCACCCACCATACATATGTTTGGGTTTGTCTTGGACAGCATCTCTATGGTCTCCACCTTTCCCTTGGGCAGTAGCGAGGCATAAACTTCGGTTATACCCACCTTGTTTGCGATGTAAGTGGCGGCCTTGGGGTTATCACCCGTGAGTAGTATCGTCCTATGTACACCGGCATCGGCCAGCTTTTTAATGGCCTTGCCGGCCTCCTCTTTGAGGGTATCGGATAGGCCTATCACGCCGTATACCGTTTGTCCGTCAGATATTATCACCACCGCTTTGCCCTGTTCACGCAGGCCGTCGGCATCCTGCAGTGCCCTTTGAGAGCTTTCGGTAAGCTGTGAAGTGAACATTTTCTCGTTGCCGCACATGATGGTTTTGCCCTCTACGATGGCGCTTACCCCCTTGCCTACCTCCATTGCAAAGTTCTCTACCTCTTTGGTGGACAGATTTTGTTTTTTGGCGTGTTCCACCACCGCCTTGCCTATGGGATGCTCGGAACGTGCCTCGACCGAGGCCACCAGTGAGAGAAATTCCCCCTCGGGCAGGTCGTAGGATATCACATCGGATACCGTGAGCTTGCCATGGGTCAGAGTGCCGGTTTTATCAAAAGCCACGGTGTGAATCTTGCCCATATTCTCAAGCGCCTCGCCCGATTTTATAAGCACGCCGTACTTGGTGGCTTGACCTATGGCCGCCATGATTGAAGTAGGTGTGGCAAGTGCCAATGCACAGGGGCAAAATACCACCAGCACCGTAACCGCTCTCACAAGTGCCTCATCGGGCATATTTAGTCCAAAAGTAAACACTATGTAGGTGATTATAGCTATCACACAGGCAAGTGGTACAAGCCACCCCGCCCATTTATCGACAATTTTCTGTGTGGGCGCCTTGTTGTCCTCGGCCTGTTTTACTAAATGTATCATCTTTTGCAGTGAGGAGTCGGCAAAGGCTTTTGTTACTCTGACATCCACCGAGCCAAAGCGATTTATTGTGCCGGTGAAGACAGTGTCCCCCACCTCTTTATCTACCGGCAGGGATTCGCCTGTCATGATGGATTGATCGGCCGTGGTAGTGCCTGCGATTATTTCACCGTCGGCGGCAAATGTTTCGCCGGGAAGTATGCGAATGATATCCCCCACCTGTAAATCCTGCGCCGGTACAACCCTCTCGGTCGTGCCACCGTTCTCTGCTATGATAAGACGTCCCTGTGTCGGCACCAGTCCCAGCAGGCTCTCAATACCCTTTTTAGCCCTCTCGACTGTCTTATCTTCAAGCCACTCGCCTATGGCCATAATGAAGGCCACCTCGCCTGCGGCAAATACGTCACCTATGTATATAGCGGCGATCATAGCTATGGTAATAAGCAGTGGTGAGGTTATACGCCCCCCAAGAGTGTTGACCACAGCGTAATAGGCAAGCGGTATACCCGAGATGATAACCGATACCCATGCGGGGTTTATAGGCAGGGTGAAATCACTACCTATTATGGGTAATATGTACTGCAAAATAAAGCTCCCGAGTAAAAACAATCCCGAGATCCACAGCATGGGTTTTGTATTAAGTAACTCAATATATTTTCTCATGATATACCACCTTATAATGTTTTTGAAAACTGATTTACCGCCGATATCAGACGGTTTATGGTCTCTTCTTCCTCGCCTCGCTTTATGCCGTCGAGCACACAGTGATGCATGTGTCCCTCGAGCACTACCTGCCCTGTCTTGTGCAGTGCCGCCTTGGCCGCGCCTATCTGCATGAGAATATCTTCACAGGGTTTGGAATCGTCCTCTACCATCTTGGCAATCCCTCTGATTTGCCCCTCAATTTTTTTTAGCCTGAGAAGTACCGCCTCTACGTCCATACATTGCCTCATATTGAAACCTCCTTTGCATACTATATACCCCTATAGGGTATCATACGGACGTATGTTTGTCAACTAAATTTTATCATCCCAAAAATAGGCCGGGTAACATGGAATAATCGACCATATCGCGGTTATGATATTAACGGCTATACAGCTACTCAATACATTACAAAGGAGTGTTACCCCATGGCAAATCTCACAGGCAAGGAATTGACAGCATTGGAAGACCAGCTCGGTCTTGAGCAAAATATGATAATGAAGTACAAGATGTACGCCTCCCAGAGCACCGACCCACAGATTAAAACACAATGCGAACAGATCGCCGCAAAGCATCAAAATCATTTTAATCGGCTGTTTAACCAGCTGGGATGAAAGGAGAACACATCATGCAACAGTCTAATGCAAACTTTGGTGACCGTGAGATGCTAAATGACGCCTTGGCCTCACAGAAACTACTGACAGACAACTACAACGTATTTGCCAACGAATGCGCCTCCCCCGCCCTCATGAGCGAATTTATGAACATCTTGGGCGAGGAGCATCAAATTCAGCACGAGCTATTTGACACCATGCAAAAACGCGGATGGTATCAAGTCGAGCAAGCTGACGTGGCTAAAGTCACCCAGTGCCGCAACAAGTTCAGTGCACAAGCCAAATGATAAAACCTCGGGACGCTGTCCCCGAACCCCTGCGATTTTCTCCAAAAAATCGAGTAAAACTTTTAAACAGCCCACCTGCAAAAAACGCAGGTGGGCTGAACTTTATGCTGTATTCCTATCCATACCATCATCTACAGCGGGGGCAGGGCTACGGATTTGGTGCCCTGTCGCCTCGCACACTCGGCGGGCACCCACCACGCCCTCACAGGCGTGGCGCACCTTTTACAATGTGAAATCCTCCCCCTGCCCCCACTTACTGTTTGGCTTATTCTCTAAATGCGTAGGGTTATGACCTACATTTCTTTATCATACTTTATACGATAATAAATAGCATAACCTTGAACCAATAAGTACGAAAAAACCAAAAGCAAAGTAGCCGCTAAATCAATTTGCATCAGTGCAAACACAAGCATAATAGTTGCAAAAAGGTATGTCATAAAATCATAAGCTTTTGATTTTGAACGATAACTAATAAGCAAATTCCTCTCATCTTTATTCTCAATAGAAATTTGTTTTTCGATTTGAGGATTTGTTCTTATAAGAGTTTTGGAAATAATATTGCCAATGCCGTGACCAAACATTCCACAACCACTTCCGATGAAAATATATGCTAAAGGTAACATGAATTCATTTGAGAGTGATAAGGTGTTAATAAGATAAACACCAATAACTACCAGAGCAATACCAATTACAACAAGAAAATAATCTTTTTTCTGTTTCATAATGTTTCCTCCTCATAAATAAAAATATCTTCTATGCTCATATCAAAATATCTTGCAATCTTAAAAGCTAAAATGATCGATGGATTATATCGGCCGGTCTCGAGTGAACAGATGGTTTGTCTTGACACTTCAAGTTCCATGGCTAAATCCTCCTGATTTATGCCTCTATCCTTGCGTATTTCTTCAAGCCTATTTTTCAATAATATATACCCCCTTTATGTAAAGTACGCTTTACATGTTTAATATAACATGCTTTTCTTCGTATGTCAAGTACGCTTTACATTTTGCCGCAAAAACATAACACAATAGGTGGGAGTGGGGTGGAGGCACGCCCCTGCGCCTTTGGCAGGGGGCATGTGCGCACTTTGCACATGAGGTCGGCCGCCGAGCGTGCGAGGTATAGGACGACCGTGCCGTAGCCCCGCTCACGCCGTAGAAGTGCGTATGGATAAGGAGTATAGCATAAAACTCAGCCCACCCGCGTTTTTTTGCGGGTGGGCTGTTTGAAGTTTTTGTTCAAACTTTTTCCAAAAAGTTTGTGGGGTTCGGGGCAAAGCCTCGAGGTCTTGCTATATCACACTTTTTGCATCTCGAGCATCTTTTCTATCGCCACACTGACACCCGAATTGTTGCAGTCAAGGCTTATAAAATCGGCCACTTCTATGGCGGCGGGCGCACCACCCTGCATACACACCCCGAATTTTGCAAGCTTTATGGTCTCGACATCGTTTTGGCTGTCGCCGATCATCATAAGGTTTTCAAATCCCAAACCTAGGTGGTCAAGCAGTTTTTGCATCCCCACATGTTTGCCGATGTCATCGCTGAAAACTTCAAGCCCGATTTCACTGGAGAAAGCCGAGGTCATGCCCTGGATCTTGGGCACATCTGTGCTGACACGCTTGAGTAGTTGGTGGTCGGTACAGGTCATATAATATTTTATTACGTCAAGTCCACTTTTCCCTATATCATTTACAGGGTCATCAAGCAAGATTTGTTTGTCAAAAAACCTCTCCACATATCCCACACTAAATACTGTGGAATCGAGCTTGTGGTGCAGTCGGCGGGGGCAACAAGCTCCCTGTGCGGTGTATATTTGATAGAAGGTGTCGTAACTCTCAAAAAGCTCGACGCATTTTTTTACCTGTGCCGGGTCGGCCACCTGTAAAAATACATTTTCACCTGTTTTGTGGTCACAAATCATAGCACCGTTACAATGCATAGAGTAGCGACAATCTTGCAAAGCGTCCAGTGCAAATTGCGACTCCTGTAGCATACGTCCGGTGCACACTACCACTTCTATGCCCAGTGCTTGCGCCTTTTTTATAGCTTGTATATCTTTTTGAGATATATGATTTTGTTCGGTTAAGAGTGTTCCGTCTAAATCTATACCTATAACTTTTATATCCAATGATATTCCCTCCACATGGGTATTTTAATTATTTTCATACACCGCTGATAGCATAGCACGAAACTTGTCAAAAAATCTATACACAAACACCACAAAAAACATTGCCCCTACTATAATTTTTTAAGTATCATAATTATATCAAATATTCGCCAGCCAAACCTCATTCTTTTGAGATTTTATAAAACACCATAAATAATTTACCATAAATTTTACTTTAACATTAGATGAATTTTCCATAAAATGGTTGCATTGTTTGGATTTATGACTTATAATGGGTGGCGTATCATACATTAGGGGGCATTACAATTTAATGAATCCGATTACACACATACTTATGGGCAAGATAGGCTGTAAGTACGCCGACAGCCGTAACCTCCCGCTAAATCCGATAGCCTTTATTTGGGGAAATGTACTTCCCGATTTTCACCCGCGCCATGCCTTTGCCTCTCACAAGGCCGCAAAAGGTGGGTGCCTCGAAAAAACAAAACAGCGCCTGCAAAAATTGCTGAACAATCCCCCAAGAAATTCCGCCCGCCTCTCAAAGGAACTAGGTATGCTCTGCCATTACTACACCGATTTTTTCTGCCATCCCCATACAAGCAACTTCAGCGGTAGTCTGTCAGAACATGTGGTATACGAATATAAACTGCTCCGCTATGCCCAAAGCCGCATGGAACTCCTTGAGAATTTGAGCATTCAGACCGATGAATTGCCCGTTGCCCTCGATGCCGAGGAGCTCTTTGACCTTCTCGAGGATCGACGCAAATTCTTCCTCACCCAGACCCCAAACTTCGGTGTTGAGATGTACTGGGCCTTGGAGGGTTGCCACCTCCTTGTGAGTAGCTGCCTTGAACAGTTGGCCTTGCGTCAACCTGCACCGGTGTTCGAAGACCTCGTCATCTACGAACCTCAACCCCAAATCGGCTAACTCCTATCTTGATAAATATATTACCCCCGCCCCCATGTGGCCTTTTTGACCACATAGGGGCGGGGTTGTTTTCATGCATTACCCAAGATAACAAAACAGCTGGCACTTTAACATTCCGTTGTAAAGCTTGCGGCGCTTGTCGGCGGGACGACCAAACAGTTTCTCAAAGCTGTCGTGCGGGCTTATGATGTAGTAGCTCACCCCCGGGGTGGGTCTGAACACCTTGCCCATGGTGCGGTATAACCCCTCCGCCTCCTCTATCTCCAGCATTCTCTCGCCATATGGCGGGTTACACACCACGACCGATTTCTGCTTTGGTGGCGTAAACTCGGCTATGTCGGCTTCGGCAGCTGATATGCGGGGGGCTATCCCCGCTTTTTTGGCGTTGGCCAAGGTAAGATTTATGGCCTCGGTCGAGTTATCGCTCCCCACCGCCGAAAATGTGGCATCACGGCGTATGCTCTCCATGGCGGCGGCACGCTCTTCTTTCCATACACCCTTCTCCAAAAAGCCCCACTGCTCGGCGGCAAAACGTCGGCGCAGTCCGGGGGCAATCTTGCAGGCCATGAGAGCACTTTCAATAAGAAATGTGCCCGACCCGCAAAATGGATCATATATCTTTGTGTCGGGGAATATCCGAGCCAAATCGAGTATACCGGCTGCCAAGGTCTCCCTTATAGGGGCAAGATTTGCATTTTCTCGATATCCGCGCTTGTGTAGCCCCGCCCCCGAGCTGTCCAGCATAATTGTGGCGACATCCTTGTGAATAGAAAACTGTATTTGCACCTTGGCACGGGTCTCGGGTAGCCATTCTATGCCGTACACGCTCGACAACCGCTTAACCACCGCCTTTTTTATGATGGATTGGCAATCGGGGATGCTGTGTAGTGCCGAGTTCAGCGACCACCCCTTTACGGGGAAGGCGTCCTCTCTGCCAACAAACTCCTCCCACGGCAAGGCATTTACACCGTCAAAAAGTTCGGTGAAGCTTGTGGCGGGAAATTCCCCCAACACCACCAGTACACGCTCGGCCGTACGAAGCCATAAGTTGGATTTTGCAATCATACTGCCATCGCCCGAAAAGGTAACTCTGCCGTCGGTGGTGGTGATTTCCTGGGCACCTATGCGTTTTATCTCTCCCGACAGCACCTTTTCAAGCCCAAAATGGCAAGGGGCGGTCAATCTGTA
>CAYJGR010000006.1:9341-13034 GCA_964370005.1 uncultured Oscillospiraceae bacterium | reverse complement strand
TTCCTCCGACAGGGGGAAAGGGAACCGCCTGGGCTCCCTTTCCAACCATTGTATTTGAAATATATGTTCACAGTTTTATCAGTCAAACTGGGGTTCCAACATTCCGTAGTCGCCATCCTTGCGGCGATAAACCACACAAATTTTGCCTGTTTCTTCATTCTCAAACATAAAGAAATGATGGTCAAGCAAATTCATCTGCAAAATGGCTTCTTCACTGCTCATGGGTTTGAGCTCAAACTGCTTTGTCTTAACAAGTTCATAAACATCGTCCGAAAGCTCGGCGGTATAGGTCTCAAATCCCTCCATGCTAATCGGCTTTGTCTTGCCTTTGCGCTCAAGCTTGCTCTTGTTCTTGACGATTTGGCGGGTCAAGGAGTCAATCACATCGTCCAGAGCGGTGAGACGGTCATCGGTCGTGCGCTCGGCTCTGAAAATCATCCCCCTTGACTGAACAGTCACCTCCACTGTTTCACGGTCTCTCACGTTGGATATGACCACGGTTGCGTTTGCATCATCGCTGAAAAAACGCTCGAGTTTGGACAGTTTCTTTTCGACCTTTTCACGAAAAGAGTCCTTGACAGTGGTTTTCCTTGCAGAAATCTTGATGTTCATTGCACAGCCTCCTTTATATTCCACTACCCGTCCACCACACACAATCGGGGAACGGATTATAGCCTAAATTTTCCAAGTAGACCTCTTTTGACCATTATACCACATGCACTGTGCAATTACAACAAAATACTAAAAAATATTAATTTTTGTTAAACAAATTTGTCCATCCACTATCACATGCTTTGGAATTGACCCAACACTTAGCGGATCGGTGTCAAATATAAGCAGATCTGCATCGAGCCCCACCTTTATTTGACCCACACGGTCGGCCACACCGCCGAGCTCGGCCGCCACCGAGGTGATGCTCTTCAGTGCCTCGACTCTGGGCATACCCTGCGACACAGCTAAGGCCGCACTCAGTGTCAGATACTGCGCCGGAAGCTCGGGATGATCGGTGCAAAGTGCCATAGGGACTACCCCGCAAAGCTTGGCGGGTGCTGTGGCGGTGTAGCTACCAAGCTCGGGTTTAGTGGGGCTGCACAGCATAGGGCCCCATATGATTTTTGCCCCCATGTCAGAAAGCTCCTCGGCAATGAGGTGCCCCTCTGTGGCATGTATGAGCACACAGTCGAGTGAAAATTCCTGTGATATGCGCAGGGCAGTGAATATATCATCGGCACGGTGGGCATGAAAATATGCCTTGCACTCCCCACTCAGTAGCGGTATTAATGCCTCGCATTTGGCATCGTATTCGGGTTTGTCGAGCTCGGGATCGTCTTGTGCCGCCTTTAATTGCTCGCTGTACCTTTTGGCATGATAAAGCTGTTCCCTTATGATAGCAGCGGTGGCCATACGGGTCACAGGGGCTTGATTTTTGGCGTTAAAGGTGGTTTTGGGATTCTCCCCCAGAGCAAATTTTATGCCGACAGCGGGGTTTATCACCATCTTATCTACCTGCTTGCCCACAGTCTTCATGGCGCACAACCCGCCACCGATGGCATTTGAACTGCCGGGGCCTGTGAGGACTGTAGTCACCCCCGCACCAAGTGCTCGGGCAAAGCTGTCCTCAAGGGGGTTTATCGCATCTATGGCACGCAGATTTGGGGTGCATGGGTCGGTGTCCTCGTTGCCATCATCCCCCTCAAAGCCCATACCGCTCTCCCACATTCCCAGATGGGTGTGGGCATCGACAAATCCGGGGGTTATGAGCATACCACCAGCATGTATAACCTGCTCCTCATGTGCAGGCTGTGGGGGTACGCCCTCTCCCACCTGGGTTATTTTCCCCTTTTCTATGCGGATATAACCCTCGGTAATCTCTGTGCCATCCCCAATAAAAAGGCGTCCTCCTGTTATCAGCATACACTGCCTCCATGTCTTTTCTACAGAAAACGAGCACCCATACGAGTGCTCGATTGTCATTATTTTGTGCCTCTGCGTCCGCCGCCGCGCTTTGTATCAAGATTGCGTTTCAAATCCAGCATTTTATCGTCACTTGTCTGCTTGAATTTGCTGAGCATATCCTCAAAGGATTTCGGCTCATCCTTTTGCCGTTGGGCAAAGTCGAGTGAATTATACCTCGGGGGTGGACTGCGACGCTCCTTTTGCGGTCTTGGCGCTGCCTCTCTTTGCTCTCGGGGTGGTTCGGCGGCTTTCTTGATGGAAAGCGCTACCTTGCCCTCGGGCGAGATGCTGAGCACCTTAACCTTGACCACCTGATTGCTTGTCAGGTGATCGGTAATTTCCTTGACATATGTGGAGGCCACCTCCGAAATATGTACCATGCCGGTTTTGCCCTCGCCCAAGTCCACAAAGGCCCCAAATTTTGTTATACCTGTTACTTTGCCCTCTAAAATACTGCCAACCGTAAACTGCATAGGGTGGAAAAGTCCTCCTTTGGTGCTTAAATCTACACTTTAATAAACACAGATCCGCAAAATAAATAGCTTAACTACTCGAGCTGTCTATGTACAGGCGCTCGTCAACATCGCCAAACCCAAGTTTTTCTCGCACTGCACGCTCAACATATTCCTCGTCCTCGTACTGCAGTAGCTGACGTTCCAAATCTTTATTGGCAATGCGCTGTTCTTCACATAGGGCATTTATGTCAGCCAATTCTTCACGCTTGCGTGAAATTTGCACCTGTGAGCTTATGAGGGTCGACACAAAGTACACCCCGAGAATTACAATACTGATTCTCAGCAGTTTGCCCAGTTTCAAATCCCTCACTCCCCTCACTTGTCGCGACTCTCCGTTTCATTATACACCTGTTTGTCAGGAGATTTCAAGAGGGTTTTTAGCTTATTACGGTATTTTTTCAAAAAAATGGTTATTTTACTTGTAATTTTTTTTACAAAGCCGCCTATAAGTGCATTTAATTTCACCACAGGCGAAAATATCACCTCTAAAACGCGTCGGAACACTTTCAAAAACTTACCTATTATAGTATACATAATTGGGGATATAGTCTGCCAACACACAAATATACCTATGCCCTGCCCGAGCAGGATAAACCACCTCATTTGTCGCCCCTGCACCGAAAATAAAAACAAAAACTCGCAAAGTGCCAGCAAAAAAAAGAAAAGTATATCCCCACATGCCGTAACAAATACATTGTCCACCCACCTTGTGATACTGCGCAGCAGGGTGTAGCAAAGCGTGATGCCCACCCCCACCCCACATGAACTTAAAAAGCTCATGGCTTGATCGGTGAGTGGTACAAAAAAACCTATCTCCATCCCCGACATCATTTAAATAGGCGAGAAAACAACCCCCCGCCCCCTGATTTACCCATATTATCCGAGTAGCTCAGCGAATAAATTTGTCCCTCGACCGACAAATCCCCACTTTCAAGGTCAATCTTATTTATATGTAGGTTGCGACCCTTGACAAGCAGTTCCCCCAAATCGGTGTAGGCCACCACCGTTTCTTCATCAAAGCTGTCTATATCCACCACACCACTGACGCTAAGACTCGATCGATCCTCCATAATTACATTGTGCGGCATCTTGGCCATGCGTTTTTCTTCCATAATCTCTGCCCCCTGTTTTTTGTCTTTTTTTCAGTGTATGAAAAAAATGTACAAGGTATGCATTTAGAGATTAGACGTTAGAGATTAGAAAGGTCAAGAACAAGGTCAAG
>CAYJGR010000006.1:0-9241 GCA_964370005.1 uncultured Oscillospiraceae bacterium | reverse complement strand
TAATTGTGCCCTATTGCTGTGCCTTTTTGGCCTCAATCGCTGCCAGGGCGTCTTTGCGGGAGAGGTTTATGCGGCCTTGCTGGTCGATTTCGGTTACCATTACGAATACCTCATCGCCGGGGTTGACCACGTCCTCCACCTTCTCAACACGGGTGTTGTCGAGCTTAGAGATGTGTACAAGCCCTTCCTTGCCGGGGGCGATCTCTACAAATGCGCCAAAGTTCATCAGGCGGGTGACCTTGCCCTTGTATATCGCACCCACTTCGGGATCGTTTACAATGGTCTCGATAACATTCACCGCACGGCGCACATTGTCGATATCGATACCCGACACAAACACACGGCCGTCATCTTCAATGTCGATTTTAACCTCGCACTCGGCACAAATCTTCTGAATAACCTTGCCGCCCGAACCGATAACCTCGCGGATTTTGTCGGGGTGTATTGTAAGACTCTGCATCTTGGGTGCATACTTGGAAAGCTCGGGGCGATAGGTCGGGATGGCCTTGAGCATGATATCATCGAGGATATACAGTCTTGCCTTGCGGGTCTTTTCAAAGGCCTCCTTGATGATTTCGGGGGTCAGGCCGTCAATTTTAAGATCCATCTGAATGGCGGTGATACCCTTGTGTGTGCCACCTACCTTGAAGTCCATGTCGCCGAAAAAGTCCTCAAGTCCTTGGATATCCACCATGGTCATCCAGCGGTCGCCCTCGGTGATAAGTCCACAGGAGATGCCGGCCACAGGTGCCTTTATGGGCACGCCCGCATCCATGAGGGACAATGTCGAGCCACAGATAGCACCCTGAGAGGTCGAACCGTTGGAGGAGAGCACCTCGGATACCATACGGAATGTGTAGGGGAACTCCTCAACAGGGGGGATTACGGGGAGTAGCGCACGCTCGGCCAGTGCACCGTGACCGATTTCACGGCGTCCGGGTCCACGGCTTGGGCGGGTCTCACCCACCGAGTAGGAGGGGAAATTGTAATGATGCATATAACGCTTGGAGGTCTCACCGTCGATACCGTCAAGGATTTGAGCCTCACCCACTGTGCCAAGGGTTGTGATGGTCAGCACCTGTGTTTGACCACGGGTGAACATGCCCGAACCGTGTACACGGGGCAGCAGTCCCACCTGTGCGTCGAGGGGACGGATATCGTCAAGCCCACGGCCGTCCACACGCTTGCCATCGTCGAGCAGCCAGCGGCGCACCACATACTTTTGCAGCTTGTAGATGCACTCGTCGATCATGGCGATCTGCTCGGGGTACTGCTCATCAAACTTCTCGTGGATAGCGGTTACTACAGGCGACAGACGCTCTTCACGCTCAACCTTGTCATCGGTATCAAGGGCATGGCGCACCTGCTCGATGGCAAAGTCCTTGATAGCCTCGAACATGTCGTGGTCAACTTCCTGCGACTCGAATGTAATTTTTTCTTTACCGATTTCGGCCTGAACTTCATTAATAAAGGCCACAATCTTCTGGATTTCAGCAAAACCCTCCAAGATGGCCGACAGCATGGTGTCGTCATCAACTTCGTTTGCACCGGCCTCTATCATACACACCTTGTCGGCGGTGCCGGCCACGGTGAGGTCAAGGTCACTTGCTTTGCGCTGTTCGGCGTCGGGGCAGACCACGATTTTGCCGTCAACAAGGCCTACATTCACACCTGCGATGGGGCCGTTCCAAGGGATATTGGAGATGGAAATTGCAAGCGAAGTGCCGATCATGCCGGCAATCTCGGGCGAGCAATCGGGATCCATCGACATAACGGTCATGACAACCGACACGTCATTGCGCATATCCTTGGGGAACAGTGGACGGATAGGGCGGTCAACAAGGCGGGAGGCCAAAACGGCACTCTCGGGGGGACGGCTCTCACGGCGGATAAATGAACCGGGGATTTTGCCGATGGCGTAGAGTTTCTCCTCAAAGTCGACCGACAGGGGGAAGAAATCGATGCCGTCACGGGGTCTCTGGGACATGGTGACGTTACACAGCACGCTGGTCTCGCCGTAGCGCACCAAACAGGAACCGCCCGACAGGGCGCACATTTTGCCGGTCTCAAAGCTTATGGGCTTTCCGGCGAGGGTGGTCTCAAAGACCTTAAAGTTTTCGAACATATTTTACCTCCGTTTTTGTTGCGGGGTCATTTTCGGCTTTTTAGCAATAAATCCAACACTTAAACAGTCTGTCCAAGTCCTCGATTCACTGCTAAAACTACCTATCGCCCCATATATTTTATACCGAGCTGGCTTGCTCGGGGCTTACCTAAAACGCTCTAAAGGCATGGGATACCAAGCGGATATCCCATGCCTCGTTTTTGATGTTACTTACGCAGACCAAGCTTTGCAATAATTGCACGGTAACGCTCAATGTCGTTGCGCTGCAAATAGCCAAGCAAATTTCTTCTGTGACCAACCATCTTTAGTAGACCACGGCGGGAATGGTGATCCTTCTTGTGTATCTTCAGATGTTCGTTGAGGTCGTTAATTCTCTTGGTCAGTACAGCAATCTGTACCTCGGGCGAGCCTGTGTCCTTGTCGTGCAGTTTGTGTGTCTGGATAACTTCTGTCTTTTGTTCTTTGCGCATCATAGTCGTTTCACCTCATGGTTTTATTTGTACGCCATCATCCAAGCATTGGGCGGGTGATTCCCATAAAAGGCTTTTCCCCAAAGCGTAGAAGAAGGTCGTCAGCAGTAATTGATTATAGCATAGTATTGGTGCGTTGTAAAGAAAAAATCGCAAATATCATTTTTTTATTTTGTGGCCGTATTCGGGCAGTGATAACAACTTCTCGGCCTGTGCCATATTCTCCTGCACAGCAGTTCGCAATCGATCAAGTGAAGAGAATTTTTGTATGTCTCGGAGCCACACCATAGGCATAAGATCGAGGGTTTTTCCGTACAAATCCCCCTCAAATCCAAGGATGTGTGTTTCGGCCAGCAGTGTATCTCCACCCACCGTGGGCTGTCGCCCTAAATTACACACCCCTTTATGATATACACCATCGGGGGTTTTAATCCATGCGGCGTACACCCCATGGGGTGGCAGGGCAAGGTCTGTGGGCAATGGTTGATTTACGGTAGGGAAACTCAGAGTACGCCCCAACTTTTTACCCTCGACCACAGTGGCTGAGATACTGTAACCACGACCAAGCATCTCAGCGGCCGCCGACAGCTCCCCCGACATGATAGCTCGGCGTATGCGGGTTGAGCTGACAGGTTGTCCATCCATGTAAACGGCCTGCACCACCTCGACCTGCATACCACATTTCCGCCCTAAGCTTATAAGCGCCTCGACATCCCCCCGGGCTCCTGTGCCAAACCTAAAATCCTCCCCACAACATACCCATGCTGCCCTAAGTTTTCCCACAAGCATATCCCTTACAAACTGCTCGGGCGACATATCTTTTATGCTTGTAAAATCGGGGGTAGCGATGCATTTTGCACCTGCCCCACCCAAAAGCTCTATCTTTTGTACGGGGGTACACAGTGCTGCTCTACCCTGCTTGGCTCTGGGGAGTTCCCGCTGTGCCGAGAAGGTAAACACGCCGGGTAGTAGCTCCTGTCCTGCAAGCTCAACCGCTTTGGCAATCACCCTTCGATGTCCCATATGTACGCCATCAAAAAAGCCGAGCGCCAAAGCCGTGCGTTGTTTGTGGGGGTGTGTCAAAAGATCAAGCATGGCATAATCCCTTCTTTTTACATAAAATGAGGTGTGTAGCCTGTGACCACACACCTCCGCTTGGTTTTCGCTTATTACTCGGCAAATCCGGATTCAATGAGCTTAATCAGGGCATCCACAGCCTGCTGTTCGTCGGCACCATCGGCGATGATCTTAATAAATGTACCACCGACAATACCAAGCGACAAAACACCAAGCAGGCTTTTTGCATTCACCCTACGCTCTTCTTTTTCCACCCAAATGGAGGCCTTAAATTCATTTGCTTTTTGAATGAAAAATGTGGCGGGACGGGCGTGCAGACCCACATGATTTTGGACTGTAACTTCTTTTACGTACATATTAAAACTCTCCCTATATTGAAATTTTTGCTTTCGCAAATAAAAAAGCAATTTATCTGATTGCCACGCTAATTATAGCACACAAAGGCCTTGCGTCAATCGCAATTCATATCATTGTAGCCTCTTTGCAGACATTTTCTAACCCTCTCCCAATACTAAGCCCAAAGCAATCACAGCAATTGTTAAATTTCACCATATAGTTTTCAACAAGAAGTGCATGTTAGCCATAATTACGGTGTAATTTGGACAAAAATCCTACATAAATGTGCCGATTATATGCCAAAGTATAGGCACGGCGATGGCCGGAAGTAGGTTGGCTGCACGAATTTTGGGGATACCTAAAAAATTCAGACCTATGGTCACAACAATAGCATACCCCACCGCACAAATTTCAGACAAAAGTGTCTCGGATATAAGCGGAGCGAGTACACCGGCCAGCAAACTGATACTCCCCTGATATAAAAACACCGGCAGGGCCGAGAAAAGCACTCCTATGCCCAATGTGCTTGTTAGGATAATGGAGGATATCCCATCCAGACTGCTTTTCACAAATAAAATACTGCTGTCCCCGCTAATACCGTCATTGAGCGAGCCTATGACAGCCATAGCCCCCACACAGTACAGTATTGATGCTGTGACAAAGCCCTTTGAAAAGCCCTCCGATTTCATCTTAGACTCGACAAATTCGCCTACCCTCTCAAGCCGTCCTTCGATGTCGAGCAGTTCCCCCACAATAGCACCTATGGCAAGGCTGACAAACATAAGCAGTTCCCCCGAGGAGGACAGCCCCCCCTGCTCGGTTACGGTAAACACCGAGGATATAATGCCATTTATGCCGATGACGGCCACCGATAATCCCATCACCTTGAGCACGGTTTCTTCCACCCGCTTTGGCAATCCCTTTTTAATCAATAGCCCCAACAGCGACCCTGCCACAATGGCCACTGCATTTACAATAGTTCCGGTCATATAATTCATTCCTCCCGACCGGATATGCTATTTTCACACATATCAGTCACTTTTTTGTTTTTTTCGAGAGCTTTTCAGCCTTTATTTGGGCCTTGAGTCGCTCTACCTGATCCCGTTCGGTTGGGGTCAGTTTGCCCGCCACCTTGCGCACAAGGTCGGGGCGTTTGCGCTGCGTTGTCTCAATCGACATCTGCCGTCGCCACGCCTCTATGTTGGCATGGTGACCGCTCTGCAACACCTCGGGCACCTCTTTGTCATGCCACACAGGGGGACGGGTGTAGTGTGGATGCTCCAGCAGGCCGTTCCAATGGCTGTCGTTGGTGTAACATTCCTCCTCGGGAAGCACCCCGGGACAGAGGCGACACACCGCGTCGGCCACCACAAGAGCGGCCAGTTCCCCGCCGGTCATCACATAGTCCCCAATTGAGAGCTCCTCATCAACAATCTCATCTATCACCCGCTGATCAACCCCCTCGTAGTGACCACACAAAAGGAGTATGTGCGGGGTTTTTGAGAGCTTTATCGCTTTTTTTTGACTGAACACCCCACCTTGTGGAGAGAGATATATCACATGTGGTCTACTGTCGGCCATGCGACATATATCCTCATAGCAGGCAAATATGGGCTGTGCCTGCATGAGCATCCCCTTGCCGCCACCGTAGGGCGAGTCATCCACACGGTTGTGTTTGTTGTCGCTGTAGTCGCGGATGTTGTGGCAGACAATCTCAATAAGCCCTGCCTGCATGGCACGCCCCACAATGCTTTCACCCAACACCGCACGGCACATATCGGGAAACAAGGTGGCAATATCAATTCTCACTTTTATGACACTCCTTTTAATACAATCAGTCCTCAAACAGGCCCTCAAGTGGTCTTATTTCTATGCGCTCGGCCTCGGTATCTATAGATAGTACCACCTGCGGTATTTTGGGCACAAGGCGAATTTTGCCGTCCTCAAACATGACATGATACACATCATTTGCACCGGTCTGTGATATCTGCACAAGCTCGCCATAACGCCGCCCGCTGTCGGCATCATAGACCGATAGCCCCAACAAATCCTGCACAAAATATTCCCCTTCCTCAAGGGTAACATCCTCACGGTCGATATAAAGCATCTTACCCCGCATGGCGGCCGCCTGTTCGGGGGTATCCACCCCTTTGAGTTTTAACAGCACCATGTTTTTATGCGCTCGTGCCCCCTCTACCTCGGTAGCATTTTGCTCTTTGCCGAGATAAAACACCGAAAAGTCGAGCAAAAAGTCGGGGCTGTCACACCACGGCTCGACCTTGACCTCTCCCCGCACCCCATGTGTGGACACAATTTTACCACACTCCAAACGTTGTTTTTTCATGTTATTGCCATCCCTTTTTAGCGTTTGTAAACCGTAAATTAAAAGAGCCTTGAACGCAAATTTGCGCATCAAGGCCCAGTTTGCTACGTGGTTGTTATGGCATATTTATTACAGCCCCATATCCCCAAGTTGCTTTGCGGTCTCCTCAACCATCTTCTCTATCTTTTTGGCATTGCCGCCAAATGCGCTCTTTAGACCGAACAAACCGTCGGTGAGCCCTTCCAATACCATATTGGCAGCCGTATTTTCAAGCCCTGCGGCCTCGGCTTTCATTACTCGGTAAGAGTCGGATTCTTTTTTCATCGACGTGGACAATATCTGTACCTGATTGTGGGAATCAAGCGCCGGAAAAGCAATAATAGTAGCCATCCCATGCTTTACCAGCGAGGGTTGTCCCGCCGCAAATGTAGTACCCTTGATAGCCTCGTACAGCTCCTCCAAAGTGTAGGAATTCTGAAATTTAACCGTTTTCATCTTAAAACCAAATGCCATTATGTAGCCCTCCGTGTATCACTTTTTATTTTCTTATTTCTATTGCCTCATTATTATACAACTCATTTGGAAATAAATCAAGGTTGATTGTATTTGTTTTGGCAAAATAGCGTTTGCGCATTTTTACTCAACAATCCTATAATTCTCAGCGGCGTTCTCTTTTGTAGCATATTCGCTGACCGATAGCACCTCCACCTTCATGGGACGACTGCCGAGGTTTATCTCTATTATGTCGCCTACTTTTACTTCATAGGAGGCACGGGCGGGTTTCCCGCCCACTATCACTCTCCCCGCATCGCAGGCCTCATTGGCCACGGTGCGACGTTTTATTATACGACACACTTTTAAATATTTATCAAGTCTCATCTTCTGTCCTCACTTTTTGTGTTTTTCACTTGACGTATGCACAAAATGCCTTATAAGCCATGTACACATCGACCTTGGATACTACCTCAAACGGGGAATGCATCGACAACACCGGCACCCCGACATCGACCACATCCACATTAAGTGCTGCCACATACTTTGCCACGGTGCCACCGCCGCCGCCATCCACCTTGCCAAGCTCACCGGTCTGCCACAACACACTATTATCGTCCATAAGTCCTCGCATCCAACCCATAAACTCGGCCGTGGCCTCACTTGTGCCATACTTGCCACCCGAGCCTGTATACTTTGTGATGACAACGCCGTAATTTAGATAACTTGTGTTGCGTTTCTCGCTCACATCGGCGAATGTGGGGTCAAAGGCACAATTCACATCGGCCGACAGACAGCTCGATGCCGCCAAAACCTGTCGCCCTGTAAAGCCCTTGGCACTCGCCAAATCCTTTATGAAATCCTCTAAGAAGTGGGAAGATAACCCTGTGTTGCCATCCGAGCCGGTCTCCTCCTTGTCGGCCAATACAAGCACCGTGGTGTGGGAGGGTGTGGCCTGCTCGAGTTCGGCCATAAGTGAGGTGTAGGCACAAACACGGTCATCGTGACCATATGCCCCAATCATGGCACGGTCAAACCCTAAATCCCTGGCCTTAAAGGCCGGAACCGCCATGAGGTCGGCCGAGAGGAAATCGGCCTCGGTTATACCGTACTTCTCGTTTAGCATCTTTATAAGGTTGAGTTTTACTTTCTCACTGGCCTTGTCGTCTCTAAAGGGGTGACAACCTATAAGCAGGTTAAGCTCCTCACCCCTAATACCCTCCTGCAATGTGCGTTTCATCTGATCCTTTGCAAGATGCGGGAGCAAATCAGTGACGCAAAATACAGGGTCGCTTTCGTCCTCACCAAGGCACACCTTGACGGTGCGTCCGTCCTTTTGCACCAACACACCATGCAGTGCAAGGGGTGTTGCGCTCCACTGGTATTTCTTTATGCCACCATAGTAATGGGTCTTAAAGTAACCCAGTTGCCCCTCCTCATATAGGGGGCGGGGTTTTAGGTCAAGGCGGGGGCTGTCGATGTGGCTTGCCAGTATGCGCACCCCTTGGGAGAGGTCTTTACTGCCTATGGTGCAAAGGATCAGTGCCTTTTCACGGTTGTTTATATAGACCTTATCCCCCGCTTTGTAATCGGCAGTGGGATCGTATGGTTTATATCCTCGCTCGGTGGCCAGCGATATGGCAAAGCTTACCGCCTCCCGCTCTGTCTTGGCATCATCTAAAAATATCTTGTATCCTTCACAAAACTCGCAGGCTTCTTTTATTTGCTCATCGGTGAGGGTAATCCCACCGTTCTCGGGTTTGAGTAAAAGTTGTTCCTGCAAAAGTTCACCCTGTGTTTTTTCTTTCTTTGCCATATTGTTTCTCCTTTATAGGCTATAGTTTATTTAGCTAAATTCGTATAAATCATTATATATTTCTATGGTACTCATGACCTTATCGACATAGTAAGATGTATCGTCGTATGGAATTGTATGAAGAGTGATACCGTCACTCGAGTATGCGGGGTCACTAAGCCATCCTTTGACCGCACCCCACCCCGCATGATAGGCTGCCAAGGCTGTGCGCACATCCTCAAATTCATCTATAAGCAGTGAAAACATCTTTGTGCCATATCTCAAATTCGTCTGTGGGTCGAACATATCCTCGTAGGTGACCTCGGCCTCCTCCTCGCCCATCTTGGATTTCGTCCAGTCAAATGACTCCTCCATGAGCTGCATAAGCCCCCGCGCCCCCACCGAGGACTCGGCCTCGGGATTAAAACTGCTCTCACATTTTACGATGGAATAGACAAGTTGTGGTGGCAGGTCGTACTGCTCGCTGTACTCGCTCACCCACTGCTCATACCCTAAAGGGTGGGTCATGCGGGTGAAGATATCCACCGAATATTGCACTGCAAATATCCCTATTAGAATTACCACCGATATTAAAAATAAAATCATACCCCACGGTTTTGATC
>CAYJGR010000005.1:0-50632 GCA_964370005.1 uncultured Oscillospiraceae bacterium | reverse complement strand
CATTATAATTATTTATATGTGCCTGCTAACGCAGATGCACGAATTATATCATAACTGCCCCAATTATTTGTATAGTCAACCTTGACTGCATTTATGATATAATCATATCACCTAACAGTTTTTAAGGGATATCATCCATCCGCCTACTGCACTCCCATATTTCCGCCCGGGCGGCGTGCATCGGATGCACGGGCATAAGCCCGAGGGAAGCCCACCCACGGGCAACAGCCCGCACCTCCGCCACACACCACCCGACCAAAAATTTGTGAGCGGGATAACCTAAGTGGTGTCCGAGATAACAAAATACAATACACAAAGTTTCGCAAAATAAACAACGCAGGAGAGTGACCATGCAGCATACCGAATCAGTATTGCAGGAGAACCGCAAGTTTTTGGAGTTGTTGGCACAGACCTATCCCAACATATCCTCGGCCAGCACCGAGATTATAAATCTGCGGGCAATTCTCAACCTGCCCAAGGGAACAGAACACTTCCTCAGCGACCTACACGGCGAATACGAGGCCTTTTTGCATGTGCTTAAAAACGGCTCGGGGGTTATAAAAGCCAAAATCGACACCCTGTTTGGGGCGGCCATCACAAACGAGGAACGCAGTCGCTTGGCCACACTTGTCTACTACCCCGAGGAGAAACTATCACATATGAAGGCCAAGGGGGAGGCCACCCGAGAGTGGTACAGGGTGACACTTTATCGCCTCATGGAGCTCAGCCGACTGTCGGCCTCCAAGTACACCCGTTCCAAGGTGCGCAAGGCACTGCCCCCCGAGTTTGGCTACATAATCGACGAGCTACTGCACTCAAACGGCATGGATCACAACAAGGAGCGGTATTACGAGCAGATTATATCGACCATTATAGAGACAGGCCGTGCCGATGCCTTTATAATAGGGGTGTCCACCTTGATACAACGACTTGTCATAGACCATCTGCATATAATAGGTGATTTGTTTGACCGTGGCCCCGGCGCACATATTATACTTGATCATTTGTGTGGATATCACAAGGTGGATGTGCAGTGGGGCAATCACGATGTGCTCTGGATGGGTGCGGCGGCAGGGCAGGAGGCATGCGTTGCAGATGTTATTGCTAATTGTATAAAATACAATAATTTCTACACGCTGGAGGATGGCTACGGCATAAATGTGCGCCCTCTGGCCACATTTGCCATGGAGACCTATGGCGACGACCCTTGCCTGTCATTTTTGCCCAAGCATCCCAACGACAATGTGGGCACAGAGCACGACGAACACATGGCCGCCAAAATCCACAAGGCTATCGCTGTGATAGGGCTAAAGCTTGAGGGGCAGGCTGTATTGCGCCATCCCGAATACGAGATGAATGATCGCCTCATGCTCAGCAAAATAGATTATGAAAAAGGTCACGTGAAGATAGATGGGGTATCATATCCGCTGAGCGATACCAACTTCCCAACCATAGACCCAAATGATCCCTACACTCTCACCCCCGAGGAGGCACAACTTGTCTCCCAACTGCGCCTATCGTTTTTACACAGCGAAAAACTTCAAAGCCACATCAGATTTTTGTATCAGCGTGGGAGCATGTATCTTATTTGCAACGGAAATGTGCTTTTCCACGGCTGTATACCAATGGAGAGTGATGGCAGTTTTTCGCAGGTATCGGCAGGTGCCGAGACTCTGTGTGGGCGTGCCTATCTTGACGAGGCTGACCGCCTTGTTCGACAGGGTTATTTTGGCCGTGCAGACTCGCAGGAAAAGCGGGATTGTATGGATTTTATGTGGTATTTGTGGTGTGGCCCCAAGTCTCCCCTCAATGGCAAAAATCGTATAACGACATTCGAACGGTATTTTGTCAGCGACAAGACCACATGGGAGGAGAAAAAAGATCCATACTATGAGATAAGCCGTACACCGCAGGGGGCACAGGCAATACTTGATGAATTTGATCTCGACCTGCCCCGCAGTAAAATTATAAACGGCCATATGCCGGTGCGCATAGCAAAAGGGGAGAGCCCTGTAAAGGCGGAGGGCAAACTTCTTGTAATAGACGGTGGCCTTTCCCGTGCCTATCAGCCCATAACAGGCATTGCAGGATACACGCTGATATTTAATTCGAGGGAGATGGTACTCTCGGAGCACCACCCATTTGAGTCGGTACAGACCGCCGTGGTCAGTGATAAGGATATGCATTCAAAATCGGTGCCGGTCGAGGGCATGACTCAGCGCATAATGATTCACGACACCGATAACGGCCGCACCATAGCCCGTCGTGTGGCCGACCTCGAGATGCTGCTGTCGGCCTACAGCATGGGACTTATAAAACAGCACTGAATTAGTTAAAGTGATTTTTAATACATTTAAAAGGGGATGGTAATAATGAAACGAAATATATCTAAAAACAAAGGTTTTACCCTCATAGAACTGCTAATAGTCGTGGCTATCATAGCGGTATTGGCGGCGGTGCTTGTGCCACAGTATTTGCGGTATGTCGAGACTGCCAACCGAGCCGATGACATTGCAACCGCTACCACCCTCATGCAGGCGGCACGCACTGTCATTGAAGACCCGCTAAACGGTGTGCCCGAGGGCTATATAATAGAGATAGCCTGGACAACCGATGCGGAACACTCGATAGACGGGGCAATAATTGTGCGTTTCCCCAACCGTTCGTGGAGCAAATCGGAACTTTATCCCGCCCCGGGTGTGCCCGGACTGCCCGACAACCACGCCGCCCATGCGGTACTCGACGATGAGATATCCAGAATAATGGGTGCAGACCCCGGCAGACCAAACACCGGAACTCAAGTGGGTGAGCACAACTTGGCCACGATACACGACGCGCGCTCCGATGTGGGCAATGGTGATGACTTTATATTCCACATAAATACCACCACAGGTGAGGTAGCCGTCACAAACGAGGCAGGCCCATGGGTGGATGATTTAGGGCTACAGGCCGGAGCATACGTGCCTTAAGCGGATAGAGCATAAAAGATAAAAAGGTCAAGGGCAGCACACGGTTGCCCTTGACCCTTGAGCGTGGTCGCACCGACCACCCCCCATACATACACAAAGAACTGTGCACTTTGAGATGAGATAAGTGCAAAAACAAGGGCATAGGGGAGATGAGTGGTGCCGTGCCCTCCGCTTTTCCGCTTAGGGAGCAGCTTTGGGGCGCATGTACATGAGCCCGAGACTGGGGGGCGGTCACGGGTATCAGTACACCTATCCCAAAACTACCCCCTAACCAAAAAATCGTAGCACAGATGCACGACTCTTATTATTTATATTTGACATATTTCATAACAAAATTTTGGGCTTGTCATACATATCAATTATCACATGATATTTGATATAATGATGTGCTTGCGGGTTCCAAGATAAACCCCGCCGATATTTTGGGGGTATCTATCACAGGCTACGGCAATGGCGCTTTTTTCCTCGACGAAAACTTTGAGCCGACTTACGAAAACTGCATTCTTTCGGGGGATGTGCGAGCTAAGGACTACATAAAAAAATATCTCTCAAGTGGCGCACAGGATAAAATTATAGGTCGCACCAACCAAAGTCTTTGGGCGGGACAAACCACCCCACTCATGGCATGGATGAAGGACCATAACCCCGAGGTCATGGAAAAAACCCGCCACATACTGCTGTGCAAAGACTTTTTGCGCCTGCGTCTGACCGATGTAGTGGCCGGCGAGGTGTCCGATATGTCGGGTATAAACGCCATGGATCAACAAACACGCAAGGTCGAGGCCGATATCCTGCGGGAGCTTGGCATTGAGCAGTACACACATATGCTGCCCGAGCGCATATTGGGGTCATATGAAATCGGCGGGCACATCACAGCCAAGGCCGCACAGCAGACCGGCCTTGCCGAGGGTACTCCTGTCATGGGTGGGTTATTTGACATCACCGCCTGTGCCATCGCCACAGGCGTGACCGATTCCAGTCGCCTTTGCATGATATTGGGCACATGGAGTATAAACGAGTACATCTCAAAAGCCCCTATTTCAAGCAAAGATTTATTTATGACCTCACTATACTGTATAGATGGTTACTATCTGCACACAGAGGGCAGCACCACTTCAGCCTCAAATTTGCAGTGGTTCATCGACCACTTTATGGGTGAGGAAAAAACCGCCATGGAGGCCGTAGGTAAAAATGTGTTTGATGCCTGTGAAGATATGATAGCCTCTGTGCCCTATGATGACAGCACCATCTTATTCCTACCTTTCCTCTACGGCACAAATGTAAATCTCGATGCCAAGGCAGGCTTTATTGGGCTTAGCGGTCGCCACACAAAGGCACATATGCTGCGTGCTGTGTATGAGGGTATAGTGTTCTCCCACATGTACCACGTCGAGAGACTTGGCAAGTTCCGCACCGATCCCTATGAAGCCATACGTATTTCGGGTGGTGGTGCCGGTTCTAAAGAGTGGGTGCAAATGTTCAGTGATGCATTGGGACTACCCATAGAAATACCCGCCGCCAAGGAGCTGGGTACAATGGGTGTGGCCATGTGCTGTGCCGTGGGTGCAGGCTTGTTCGATAACCTCGAGGATGCCGCCAAGGTATTCTCCAAGGTCAAAAAAGTGTATCAGCCCAACCCCGAGCGTGCGCAGTACTACCGCAAAAAATATGAGCTATATAAGAGCGTAATAAATGCTCTGGATAGCACATGGGAGCAGTTTAAGCAGGTAGAAAAGTAATCGTATAAGTTGTAGGGTGATGGATTTGCTCTTGCCATAAGGAGGTATTATGTCCCAAACATTTAAATATGATTTTGAAACAATGGTTCAAGTGTCCAAGATGTATCACCATCGAGGCATGAGTCAGCAGGATATCGCCAAGGAGTTTAACTGGTCACGCTCGATGGTCTCGATGATTTTGTCCGAGGCCAAAGAATGTGGCGTGGTCGAGGTGCGCATCCACGATGTCACCGGCAACGACCCCGAGATGTCCGAGCGCATGAGAGAGCATTTTGGGCTTAGAAACTGTATCGTTGTCCCAACCAGTGCTACCTCCAATCTGCTACTGACCAAAATTGTGGCCGAGCGTGCCGCCCATTTTGCCAGTGAACATATAGAAAATCACTCGACACTGGGCATAGCGTGGGGGGTAACCTGCCGTGAGTTTATGTCATCCTTCCCCAAAAACACCGACCATGTGGATGTGAATGTCATCCCCTTGATCGGCGGTGTAAATCAGGTTGGCAGCGAATATCAGCTAAATGAGATGGTGCGTATATTCGCCGAAAAACTGCGCGGTATGCCTACATTTATCTACGCACCAAGTCAGGCCGAGACCATAGCGGACAAAGAGCTGTATATGGAAAGCATGTATATGCAGGAGATTGCCTCGAGATGGGAAAAACTCGACACCATCATAATAAGTGCAGGTGCCTCCCCCGAGTGGTACACAAACCATATACAAGCCGATCCGTTTGAGATGCGTGAGGTGCTAAAAGAATTCCCCAATCGTCCTGTGGGAGATGTGGTGGCACGCCGTATCACATTGGATGGCAGGTTCTTGGATGCCGACTATGATCGACGCCTCATCGCCGCCACCGAGTCGGATTTGAGGCGTGCAAAGCATGTCATATGCGCCGCAAGCGGGAGACATAAGGTAATGTCTATTATAGGGGCATTGCGCCTGAATGTCATACACAGCTTTATCACCGATTACGAGACGGCACGGCTTGTCATGGCCATCAGTGAGTAAGAACAGGTAAAGATAACGCAAAAAACTCTCGGCCTTTGCCGAGAGTTTTTTGTATTCCTATTTAACCGAAAATCTTGTCGTACGAAGCATTTATAGTCTTAACTTCCTGCTCATTCATTTCCCAGTCGGCGGCGGCCGCACTGTTCTTTGCGGTCGAGGGCTTGGAGGAGCCCATAAGTACAGTGGTCACGCCGGGTTGTGCCAATGTCCAGTTGATGGCAACCTGTGCCACGGGGACACTGCGTGCTGTGGCAATCTCACGCATGGTGTCAATAAGCTGATTGCACTTTGTCCACATCGGCTCCTCAAAGAAGTTATAAAAGCCTGAACGCTGTTCCTTGCCATCGGCCACAAGGGGTTTCTCCATAGTGCCGGTCAGGATACCACCGCCCAAAGAACCATAGGTCATAGTGCCGATGTTGTTCTTATGGCAGTGGGGGATAACACCGTTTTCTATGCTGGAACGATCAAGCAGGCTAAAGGGAGGTTGCACACAAACGATGCCGGCTTTCGCTACCGCTAAGTCGATCTCCTCCACGCTGAAGTTGGATACGGCAGTCTCGCGCACTTTGCCCTCTTTTTTGAGGTCGGCCAAAACATCAAGCGCACCCTCAATACCAAAGTTGTTGTCGGGCCAATGAATCATATAGATGTCGATGTAATCTGTCCCTAAGCGGGAGAGGGAATTTTCAATCTCCTTGCGGATGAGCATGGGGGAAAGGCACTTGACATATTCACCCATAATGCGGTGGATGCCGAACTTTGTGGAGATTACAGCCTTGTCACGACGACCGGCAATGGCCTTACCCACTGTGATTTCCGATTCGAAATTCTGTCCATAGGCAGGTGCGGTGTCGATAAGGTTTACACCCAAATCCATCGATTGATGTATGGCGGCTATACCGGTCTTTTCGTCCACCTCACCAAAAAAGTCGTTGCCCAGTCCCCATGTGCCGTGACCGACCACCGAGACTTCAAGCTGGCTTTTACCCATCTTGCGGTATCTCATGTTAAATTCTCCTTTGACATTTGTTTTGAAATTTGTGTTGCTCAAAACTAATTATAATGCACAAAAACAAAAATAGCCATAGTCTTACCGCCGAAAATATATTTTTTGTAAATAATATCCATAGTTTGAACATTTATTTTGTATCGGTAACGAGCAATTGAGAGAATTATGCCTTTATGAACTTCTTTACGGCGCTGTCAAACTGCTCTTTGTTTAGCAGTGAACGACCACACTGCCCCGAAAATAGCCCGGCCATCTCGGCGGCGAGCTTTACAGGCGACCCGAGGAAGGCATCGTGACTGCCCCCGGCCATGTGGGGGGTGACTGTCACGTTGTCCGGGGCGACCAAGGGATAATCGGCGGTGGTGGGTTCCTGCTCAAACACATCGAGGAATGCCCCCGCCAACCGACCATCGGTCAGGGCGGTGTGCAGCGCCACCTCATCTACAAGCCCCGAGCGGGCGGTGTTGATGAAATATGCCCCACGCTTAACACCTGCCAGCACCTCGGCATTTATCATATGGCGGGTATCAGGTGTCATGCGGGCGTGCATACTGATAAAATCACTGCTACGCATAAGTTCCTCGAGTGAAACGAGTTTTACCCCAAAGGGGGGCTCACCCACAAAAAAAGGATCGTAGGCCAAAAGATTTACCTCAAATCCATATAGCCTCTTCGCCACATGGATGAATATCCGAGTGCTCATCACAGGTCTTTCGACCGATGCACTGCTGGTTATAGCTATGACCATCGTGCTTATCTCGGGCGGTATCGACCTTTCGATCGGTTCGCTGATGTGCTTTACAATGGCTGTATCGGCTACGATATTCCGAGCAGATGTAAACCCCTGGATTGCCTCGCTTATCGGTATTGCCGCCTCGGTGGTTATCGGTTGGGTACAGGGTATGATTATCACAAAAATTAAACTCTCCCACTTTATAGTATCACTGTGTTTCATGGGTATAGCCCGTGGCCTTGTGCTTTATATCTCGGGCGGTACTCCCATATCTTTGGTGGCGGCACTCGATGTCACCCCCGCATTTACCACCATCGGTCAGGGCAACATAATCGGAGATATCCCCTTGCAGGTCATCATATTCTTAGTACTTGCTATCTTCTCAGACTTTATGTGTCGTCGTTCGGCTCCCATGCGTCAAGTGTTCTACACCGGTTCCAATGAAAAGGCTGCCCAGTATTCGGGCATAAAGACCGACCGTGTAAAGATTGTAGCTATGATGCTCTCGGGTCTGTTTGCCGGTATTGCAGGTGTTATCTACATGGTTAAATTCTCGGGCGTGCCCATGTCGGCCGGTGAAGGTGCTGAAATGATCGCCATTTCTTCGGCGGTTATCGGTGGTTGTTCCATGAACGGCGGACGTGGTACTGTGTTTGGTGCGGTGCTTGGTCTTGTGCTCATGTCCATGGTTACAAATGCTATGAACCTGTTCGCTGTCAACCCCACATTGCAGGACCTTATCCGTTATGTAATTCTGCTTGTGGCTGTTATCCTTGACAACCTACAACAAAACGCACAAATCAAAAAAGCTTCGTAACATAAATAAAAACTTACCATTTAAGGTGGTGGGAGTTGACAGATTTAGAACCTGCCAACTCCCACTGCGTTTTTATCATTTTAGTTTTACTTGGAGGTACTACCCAATGAGGTGCAAATTTCGACTGATATCACTGCTTTTAGCGGTGATGTTTATATTCACTATGACCGCCTGTACTGCCCCTCCCGCAGTAAATACTTTGTCCGACGGCGACGACATCGTGGCCACGGTATCGGGGGTTGAGATCACAAAGCAACAGCTTTATGTGGAGCTGATGATGTTTTTATCTCGTTATGATATGACACTTACCGATATACAGACCGATGCCGCACTGCTCGAACGCCTTAAAACCGACTTTGTGAATGATATCGTACTTGATTATCTTGTCACTTCTAATGCGGAGGAACTCGGCTACGAGTACACCGCCGAGGAGCAGACGGCATTTGAGACCGAGTATGAGGCGTTTCTTGTTTCGCTCGATGAGATAAATCGTGAGGAGGCCATCGCCTCGGGTACCTATACCGAAGAGGAAGTGGACGAGCATCTTGAAGAGCTAAAAGAGATGTATTTCACTTCAACAGGCTACACCGAGGAGGAATACAAAGAGCGCCAACGCAACTATTTTATATCGAAACGTGTTGAAGAGACCATGTATGCCACCATAGAGGTGAGCGAGGATGAAGTCAAAACCTACTATGACGAACTGCTGGCCGCAGGGAACGAGACCATCACCCTTATGGATGCAGGTATCCCCACAAATTCTTATGCACAACTCTATTACCCCGAGGGTTATAAGTATGTAAAGGGGTTGTTATTGGAGTTTGACCCCACGGTGCGCATATCCAACATGGAGCTTTACACGGCGGGCGAAACGGCCAAACTTGATGCCGCCATAGAGCGTGAAGTCACCATATTGGAGGATGAAATTGCACAGGTGCGTGCCGAGATTGAGGCCGGTGCCGATTTTGATGTCCTCATAGAGCAGTACGGTGATGACGATGTTATGTTGACCGAACCCTATAAAACACAGGGTTATTTTGAGCCGAATAACAACCAAAATCAATATGAAAGTTATCGCAATGCTATCGACAGCATAACCGAGGTGGGAGAAATTGTCGAGTGTTCGACATATCTTGGCTACTGGTTCTTACAATCGGTTGAGCTGGTGGATGAGGGGCCGGCACCGTTTGAGGTGGTACAGATATCACTCGAGAGCAATCTTAAGTCCCTTGAACAAATAGAGCAGTGGGATAGCATTACATTTGAACTTTTAGAACAGGCCGAAAGTTCGGGAAGTCTAAAGATAATTATGGATAACTTTGATATTTAGACATTATAAAGGACAATGAGCGGTTGAGGCACGGGGGTATGTTTATTCATTCCCTCGTGCCATTATAATTTTAAATTTGTTAAATTGCCTACCTCAAACTCCAACGCGCCCTTGCAAGGAAAAATCGGCCTATGTTTTTTTGCCTAGGTCGGTTTTTTGTGTTGTTTTTCGCCATCATAGGTGTATAGTCATTTTTAGAGCATATAAAAGGTTCTCCCCATTCAAAAATTTTAGCTGTTTTTCTGTTTTTTGCAAACATATGTTTGCTTTTTGTCGGAGGTTGTGATATGATTGTATAAACACATAAATTGACTTGTAAGCTATGGGACTGTTTCTTAAAGTGATAGCATTTGTTGGTCTGCGCTTATGGGGGGCGTTATTATGAAAGAACTCAATCAAAAAGCTCTCGATATCCTAAATTATATCCGCAGTCGCAGCGGAAATGAAGTGCCACCTACTGTACGAGAAATATGCAGAGAACTTGGCATAAAATCCACCTCGACCGCCCATCGCTACTTGGGGGAACTCGAGGAAAGGGGCTATATCAGCAAAAGTGAGGGGCTTAATCGCTCTATACGCCTCGGACGTGGCGAAAGCCCTATTATGGTACCGCTTGTGGGCGGGGTCACGGCCGGTCAGCCCGCACTTGCGGTTGAGGAACACACCGACTATGTGCCCTACTACTCCCGCAGCGGGGCAGGAGACTTTTTTGCCCTTCGCATAAAGGGTGAAAGTATGATAAAGGCGGGTATTTTGGATGGTGATGTCATAGTGGTGCGTCGCACCGCCTCGGCCGAGAATGGTCAAATCGTGGTCGCCCTCATGGAGGATGAAACCACCGTCAAGCGGTTTTTTAGAGAAAATGGACGCTTTAGACTCCAGCCCGAGAATGACTCCATGGAACCGATTTATGCCGATGAGTTGTCTGTTTTGGGGATTGTTGTGGCCTGTGTGCGCCACTATGAGTGATGAAGGATGAAAGGAGTCACATGCAAAATACCGAGCAAGATGTGACCCAAATTGCCCTATTGGCGGCGGTGGACACGGGGGAGTATGATGTGGAGCGCTCACTTGATGAGCTGGCCGAGCTTGCCTATACGGCGGGGGCGCAGGTGGTCGGGCGGGTGAGTCAAGCACGCCCCTCACCCCACGCGGCTACCTGTATGGGTTCGGGACGGCTTGAGGAGATGGCCGATTTTGTCGCCACCCACGAGGTCAACCTGATAATATTCGACTGTGAGCTTTCGGCCACCCAACAGCGCAATATTGAGAAAATTTGTGATTGTGCCGTGGTGGATCGCACAACCTTGATACTAGATATATTCGCCCGACGGGCCCACACGGCCGCCGGACGACTACAGGTAGAGCTTGCACAACAAAAATACCGCCTGCCCCGGCTTATGGGGCAAGGGGGTGATTTGTCACGTTTGGGCGGCGGCATAGGCACCCGAGGACCGGGCGAAACAAAGCTTGAGAGTGACCGCCGTCATATACGCAGTCGCATATCCACTCTGGAACGTCAACTCGAAAAGCTGACCCGCCATAGGGAGCTCATACGCCGTAGTCGCCGGCAAAACGAGGTTCCCACCGTGGCTATTGTGGGGTATACCAATGTGGGGAAATCTACATTGCTTGAATATTTGACCGGTGCGGGGGTGCTGTGTGAGGATAAACTTTTTGCAACACTTGACCCCACTGCCCGTGCACTTACCCTGCCAAATGGCGGGCGGGTGGTGCTCATAGACACAGTTGGATTTGTCCGCAGGCTACCCCATCATTTGGTCAATGCCTTTGCCTCGACCCTTGAAGAGGCGGTGCAGGCCGACATACTGCTGGGGGTGTGCGATGCCACTGACCCCGCATGGGAGGAGCAGATGGCCGTGACAAGGGAGATTTTAAGCGATCTTGGTGCGGGACACATCCCAATGCTCACCCTTCTTAACAAATGCGATTTATTGCCCTATCCCCCCACTATGTTTGATCGTGACAGCATGGCAATCTCGGCTAAAACAGGGCGAGGTGTGGACGAGATGTTAAAGCGGGTATCGAACATGCTGCCAAAACCGCCAAAGGAACTTTGTCTGCTTGTGCCCTATGAAAACATATCGATAGAACACCGTATTTTGGAACGTGGGGGTAAGGTGATCTCCCGCCATTACACCGAAAAAGGACTCATGCTCAAGGCTTTTGTCGATGTGAGTTGTTTAGAGCTGGTCAAAGAATATGTTTACAGGGATAATTTTGCGAAAAGCGAAGAATAATTTACCAAAAATTAACAAAATCAATAGTATTTTTATCCGCTACATGGTATAATTACGGTGTAGCGGTATGCTTTTATTAAGATGTCGCCCTATGGGCATGGCGAAAGCTTTTAGAAACAAGGTGATTATATGTCAAAGTGCTACTACAACAGTTTTGATACCCACTGTAAGGCGCCGTTTGGGGCGTTGCGGGAGGATGAAGTCGTGTGCATCCGCCTTAGGCTACCCGCCGATATCCACAGCTATGCCCCACGCATACAGATATATGAGGCCGACCGCTTTGACCGCCCTCTCACCATTGTGGGGATGTCTCTGGATCCAAATGAATCCGATTGTTACACGGCACAGTTTTCTATCCCACTTGCGGGGCTGTATTTTTATCGTTTTATCGTGTGGCAGGGGGATAAAGAAGTATATATTATGCGGGGTCATCACGGCCACGCCCATATAGGCGATACGGGTGCTATGTGGCCACTCACGGTATATGACAAACGATTTACCACTCCCGACCGCTTTAAGGGGGGAGTGATGTATCAAATATTCCCCGATCGTTTTTGTAACAGTGGGACCCCCAAAATCGATGTGCCCGACGACCGCATATTGCGTGAGGATTGGGGGGCGCTGCCAAAGTATATCCCTGACGCCGACGGTATATATCGCCCCGATGACTACTTCGGGGGGGATTTGGAGGGCATACGCCAAAAATTACCCCATCTTGTATCGTTGGGGATAAGTACTATCTACCTCAACCCTATATTTGAGGCCCATTCCAATCACCGCTACAACACGGCCGACTACCACCGCATAGACCCCCTGCTTGGCACCAACGAGGATTTCGCCAGGCTGTGTGAGGAGGCAAAAAAGCAGGGTATAAACATAATACTCGACGGCGTGTTTTCCCACACGGGGAGCGACAGCATCTATTTTGACCGCGAGGGAAGATATGATGAGCAAGGCGCATTTGAAAGTCCCGACAGCGCCTATTACCAGTGGTTTTCGTTCTGGGAACATCCCAATACCTACGATTCGTGGTGGGGTTTTGATACCTTGCCCAATGTGCAGGAGAACACTCCTTCCTACCGCAAGTTTATCTGTGGCGAGGGTGGGGTGCTTGATAAATGGCTGAGCCTTGGAGCGGCGGGGTGGCGACTTGATGTGGCCGACGAACTGCCCGACCTCTTTCTTGATGCCCTGCGCAGTGGCATAAAACCACGCCATCCGGATGCGCTTGTTATAGGCGAGGTGTGGGAAGATGCCTCGACCAAGTTTGCATATGGCGTGCGCCGTCGCTACCTATTGGGTGGACAGCTTGACAGCGTTATGAACTACCCATTCCGTGATGCCATACTCTCATTTGTGAGCGGTGGGCGGGGGGATGACTTCTTATACGGTGTGTCCTGTATACTCGAAAATTACCCCAAATGTGTATGTGATTTGCTGATGAATTTCCTCTCGACCCACGATGTAGAACGTGCCCTCACCCGCCTTGGCGGGGAGCCAATGGGACAGCATGACCGCATTTGGCAGGCCGAACACCATCATCTGACCGAAAAAAATTACAACACCGCACTGCGTCGCCTAAAACTGGCGGCACTGTTGCAATATACCCTGCCCGGCATACCATGTCTTTATTACGGCGATGAGGCCGGCATGACCGGATACCGGGACCCATTTAATCGGGTGTGTTATCCGTGGGGGGATGAGGATGAGGGGCTTGTGGAATTTTTTAGGGAGCTTGGGGGATTTCGTCAAGCTCATGGGCTGTTTGCCCGGGGGGATTTCACCTCGCTTCATGCCGATGAACACTCCTGTGCCTATATCCGCCAAAAGGACAACGAGGCCGTGGTCGTCATAATAAACGCAGGCCAAAAACAAATAGCTGTCACCCTGCCCCCCAATTTTATGCCACAAGGCGAAAAATTGGTGGTGGGTAGTTGGAAAGAAAAAAGCGGTATATTATCCGCTCAAAGCGGTGTGCTGATTTATGGCAAGATGACAAACAAATGACAAAAGGAGGCCTACCCATGAGAACCCCCATAGTGCTTATAACAGGCGGTGCAGGTGGCATAGGTAGCGCTATCGCTGGAATGTATGCCACAAATGGATATCGGGTCGCCTTTAGCTACCACAAATCGGAAAAGGCTGCTCACAACCTCTGCGCCGAGCTGTCGGCACAGGGGGGAGAGGTTATGCCCATATGCTGTGATGTGAGCAGTGCCCGGCAGGTCGAGGCCATGTTTACAGAGATTGAAACGCAGTGGGGGGCGGTCGATATCCTCATAAACAACGCCGGCATCGCCGCCCAAAAACTATTCACCGACATCACAGAGGCCGAATGGGATGAGATGTTTTCGGTCAACTGCAAGGGCACATTTTTATGTTGTCGCAGGGCACTGCCGTCCATGATTTCCAAAAAACAGGGCGCTATTGTCAACATTTCCTCGATATGGGGCATGGTGGGCGCGTCGTGTGAAGTGCATTATTCGGCGGCCAAGGCGGGTGTAATCGGTCTGACAAAGGCGCTGGCCAAGGAGGTTGCCCCCTCGGGTGTGCGGGTCAACTGTGTCGCACCCGGCGTAATTGCCACCCCTATGACCGCCGATCTGACCGACGAGGATATGGGGGATCTGTGCGAGCAAACCCCACTGGGCAAAATCGGACACCCCATGGATGTGGCACAGGCTGTTATGTACCTAACAGACGAGCAGTCGGGGTTTGTCACAGGGCAGGTGCTCAGTCCCAATGGGGGGATGGTTATTTAGGGGCAATTAGAAATGAGTAAGTAGGAATGATGGTATCGCCCCCTACAATTATAAGCCCCCATCTGCTGTAAGTTAGGCAGGTGGGGGCTTTAGTGGTGTTTATTATCATAGAAAATATCATGTTTTTTCTTTTTCTTCCCTTTTTTCTATTATTTTTTTTTGCTCTAACCAAATCAATGGCAGCATCATCCGCTGACATATATATATCCTCACACTCCCGCTGTGTTTGCACCAAAATATTTATAGCTTCTTCGGTTGCATCTATCATCCTTAAATACATCGACTTATAATCAGCCATAATATTTCTCCTTGTGTTGAATAGTGTTAAACACCACTGACAACATTATAACTTAAAATGTTTTTGTTGTAAACACTATTTACCAAGGAAGTGGCAATTATATTTAAAATTAAGGCTCCCGACGGAACAAATAACTTATGCGGTAAAAAGCTGGCACAACTGCGAGCTGAACACAGTCCACCTCTTTCTCAGCGAGGTTTGGCAAAAATGCTCCAGCTTGCGGGACATGATGTAGACCACCATTTTATTCGCCGAATAGAATTAGGTGAGCGATTTGTTACCGATATGGATTTGGTGATGTTCGCCAAAGTATTTCAAGTCAGACTGGAAGAGCTTGTAAATATGTAAACACCCCCTACCCAAAAAATCGGGGCGGGGGCGGTCAGTTGTTAATTAAGGTAAAACCGATGTAGTACGGGAGCAAGCCCCCGCCCTACATCGGCTTTTTATTATCTAATATCTATCGTATGATCTCTAATTGCCCTAAATAAGCCCCATATCCACAAACACCTGCTGTAGCACTTCAAATACATGGCTATCCATGCCACTGTCCGAGAAGGATACCTCTACAAAATATAAATCGTTTGAGGTGATAAAACTCATGGGCACAGGCGTGCCGTATTCATCTACTGCATAGAGGGTATACAGCGTGTTGTCATAGTTATAATCAAAATTATTTGTGATACGCCAACCTTCATATCCTATTACCGCCGAGAGTTCCGAGCGCTCTTCGGGGGTCAGTTCCACAAGTTCCCCACCGTCATTATAGTAGTGAAAATATCCCGATAACGAATCATAAATATTGCTGTTGAGCTTGGATAGAGCGTTGTTGGATATCTCGGTTGCCAGTTCATATACATCCGACAGGTCATCCATGGTGATGAGATATGTACTAAGCCCCTCATCTGTGCGCAGGGCAATAAGGGGGGTGTTTCCTCCATCTGCACCGAATACTACATCGCCCGCACTGCTACGTAGCGTTGTGAGGGTAAAAAGTTCCGAACCGTACTCGGGGTTATACTCCTGTATATCCATTTCATATACAAGGGAGGCTATTTGGGCTATATCATCTTGGGAAGGATAGATATCTATATCACCGTAAGCTATGCTGAAAAAGCCCAGTGTTTCGGCCAAGGCGGCGGGTACTTCCCCTTGTGTCGTGGTTTGTGCGGTGACATCATTCAGTGGGACATATTCAATATGTACCGATTCAAGCCCAAGCTCGTTTTCGGTAGGTTCTCTAAACGAAGTGATATAAATTACATTATCGGCTATGAGCTGAGAGAGATCGGGGTAAAAATACTCGTCCTCATAGTCCTCTCGTGAGATGGGGTCAACTTCTCGCTCCTCTATCTCAAAATAATATGTATTGCCGACCTCTAATTGTGCGGTTACATCCGAACCCACATACAATATAAATGGCGAGGACTGAAACAGGGTTAAAATTACAAACTGGGGCGGGTAATCGGTGGACAGGGTTTCACGTGCAAAGCCCATGACCGTGGCCGAAAAGCCACCTCGGATTTTGACCTCGACCATGTCGTCGCCTACCGGCGGGGCGGGTGCATCGGCAGATGATGACGGCGTGTCACTCTGCTCCTGTTTTAACAGTTCAAGCTCGACGGTTAGCTCTTCGTTGGTCGCCATCAGGGCGTCGTATTGTTCTTGAGTGATCGCCCCCGAGGCACACCCCGAAAGCAGTATGCACATAGCGAGGAGGATTGCAATGAAGGGTTTAATTGCAAATTTTTTCATATCAAAAATTCCCCTTTCCTATTAACGAGGCATAGAAGTACAGGGCAGGAAATTTCCCCGCCCCACACTGTCATCACTTATTAGTTTACATTTGAGCGTTTATAAACGCCATCAATTTATCCTTGGGTTGTACCCCCATCTCACGGCCGACCTCCACACCGTTTTTGAACAGCACCAGAGTGGGTATGGACATAACCCCATAGCGCTGTGCGAGGTCTTGGGCTTCGTCCACGTTGACTTTACAGACCATCACTTTGCCGTCGAGTTCGTCGGCGAGCTGGTCTATTACCGGGCCGAGCATCATGCAAGGGCCACACCACGACGCCCAAAAGTCCACAAGGACAAGCCCGCTTTGTGGGTTTAAGGTAGTATCAAAATTTGAGGATGACAACGCAACTGCATTAGACATAAGAAAACCTCCCTTATATACATTTATACGAAATTATTATGCAATGAGCACGGTGTTTAATTGTCTCATTACCATTATTATACACCTTTTTTGTCTATTTACAAGTTGTTTTTACACTTTACGCTTGTTTTTGGGACTTTCCTCGCGGGCGGGTGACTCCTCTCTGCTTTGCGGCGGTCAAGGTGGAGATTTTTTGGCGTTTAACGTGGCTATGCTTTATCCTTATAATCTTGGTACATCATCAAAAGCCCATCCAAAATAATGGAACGGTCAACCAAATCTATCACGGGGGTATGTCCGCTTATCATTTGGGCAAGGCCACCTGTGGCCACCACCTTGGCCTGCCCACCCAGTTCCTTTTTCATCTTGCGCACAATGTATTCCACACTGCCCACATAACCAAACAACACACCTGACTGCATACTGCTCACGGTGGTGCGCCCTATGACCGAGCCCGGATTGACAAGCTCGACACGGGGAAGTTTGGCCGTCTTGGCAAAAAGTGCCTCCATCGAAATTTTTATACCCGGGTGTATAGCGCCTCCGAGATATGCCCCCCCGCCGTCTATGGCATCAAAAGTGGTGGCGGTGCCAAAATCCACCACTATCACAGGCCCGCCGTATTTGCGGTAGGCCGAAAATCCGCTGACAAGGCGGTCGGCACCCACCTCGGCGGGGTTGCCGTAGCGGTTTTCCATGGATATGGGAAGATTAACCCCCGCCACAAGGGTATTTTTTTCGACATACTTCTTTATGGCGTTGTTTATGGAGTACATGACCTGGGGCACGACCGATGTGATTATAACATCCTCAATATCCTCTTTATCCACCTTATTAAAGGCGAAAAATTGCATGAGCATAAGGCCTACCTCGTCCGAGGTGACCTCACGATTTGTGCCCATTCTAAACGAAGCCTGCACCTTGCCCTCATGACAAATACCAAACTCCATATTTGTGTTACCTATATCGATTGCCAATACCACTGTGTTCACAATTCCTTTCGTCCTATGCCCTGTGTTGCCTGCTATGCTACATATAATATTGTATAATGATATGTGGCGGTCGTCAAGGAATTTGTGAACAGAACTTAGTTGTCGACAGATTTTTTGCCCTGCAGTTTTTCCATAAGCTCAAGATAAGATGTTGCAAGTAGGTTGTAGTCGCAGTGCTTTTTGACATAGTCTGCCCCACGACGACCCATATCTTCCCGCTCCTTTGGGGAAAGCTCGGCCAAAAGGCGAATACCACCTGCCACCTCCCGGGGGTCACGACTGCTCAGCACCACACCTCCATCACAGAGCGTCACAGGGTGGTCGGGGGCGGGTGTGTCGCAGATGACCGGCTTGCCCGATAGCATATAACCCAGTAAATTTGTAGAGGCCATACCGTATTTGTGAAGCTCACCAAACAGTGGCGGGGAATAGAATATGCAGTCGGCTTGCTGTATAAGCCCGAGCATTCGTGCCTTGGGTGGCCTGTCCAAAAACAGCACATTGGTGGAGCTCATCTCGGTGGCGATGCGCTTTAGGGCGATTTTATGCCCGCCGTTGCCCACAATCACGAGAACCACATCAGAACCGACAAGCGCCCCACTCTCGACAAAATGTCGCAAATCATGATTTACCCCGATGCTTCCGCAGTACATAACCACCGTTTTCCCCTGCTTTTTTTGTGCGGACAGCTCCTCGGCGGCGGGGCTTGTGGTCGGCCCTCGGTGGCCTTGGGTGAGAATACCACTTGGGATACAACTCCACCGCTGTGATTTTAGCCCAAATTTGGACAGGTACTCAAAACCGTGGGGTTGTAGTGTGACCACATGGTCGGAAAGGGTCATCGCCTGCCTTTGGGCATGGGATATAGCCCTCACGGCGGGATGGCCGTCACCACAATGAAATTGGTGCTTATATATGAGTGGCCACAACTCTTTTACTTGGGTGATCAGAGTCGCCCCAGAGAATTTGGCGATACGGCGGGCGGCATAAATCTCAAAGGGATAACCCGAGGCCGATAAAATTATATCGGGGTTAAAATCGGCGGCTATATGCTCTGCGCTTTTCCAAAGGTAGCCGAGGAAAAAGGCGATATTGCGCCCACGACCCGTGACACTTTCATTGTAGCGGGGGGTTGAGATGAATCTATAATCAAGCCCCTCCACCATCTGCTTTTGGGTACGGGTAGTGAGTTTTGGGTTGTGACTGCGCAAATGGCTGTATTCCCCTGCCATAATGCGAACCGTATGCCCCTGTTCCTGCCAGTGTTTTGCAAGGTAATACGAGCGATATTCCGCCCCCAAATCCGGCCCGCCCGCATAGTGATCAAGTATCAAAATATTCATTCCCCCACCTCCATAAAGCTATTATGGCATGAGGTGGGGGAAACTATGTATAAGATGGGAGATTGACAGAGGAGGGAAATGGCAATTCCTAATTACCATTCAAACCGTTACGCTGACCCTATTTGGCATACATATTGCTGTTTGGCCTTCTATTTCGAGCCAGCCGGTGTTCATGCAAACTTCGTCGGGGCAGGTGACATCTATAAATCTTATATGTCCGTTTTCTACCTCAAAATTTACAGGCATACCCAGATAGTTCAGTGAGATATATTGGTACTGCGTGGTCAGTTCCACCTCCATTATCGCCCGACCATCCACCCAGATGGTGGCGGTGTGGGCAGGGGGTGAGGGGCGCAAAAATACAAACCATGCCGCCCACAGGGTGACGGCTATGAGTATTGCTATAATGGCTATTTGCAGTTTGCGTCCCTTTATACTCATAATAAATCAGGCCCTGTTTGGAGATCGGAGGGCTCGCCCATCGTGAGGATTTTTTTGCGCCAGGTATAACGGAACATAAATATATTTACAATGAGTGCTACCGCCTCGGCTAAGGGGAAGGAGAGCCACACATACCCAAGGCCTATGCGAGAGAATATATAGGCAAGGGGAAGTATGAGCACAAGTTGGCGAAGCAGTGAGATAATAAGGCTGTTGAGTCCCATGCCGATGGACTGATAAAAAATCGCAAACATGATACTGATGGCGGCCGGCACAAAACACACCGAGATTATGCGAAGTGCCGGTATGCCTATACTAAGCATCTCGGGGCTTGCGCTGAATATACTAAGAAGTTCGGGGGTGAATAGGAAAAATATCAAAGTGCCTGTCCCCATTATACCAAGGGCGATGCCGGCGGCCGATATTAGGGTTTGTTTTATGCGTTCGCGGTTGCCCGCGCCGTAGTTGTAGCCCATAAGGGGCATTGCGCCGTGGGTGAGGCCGAACACAGGCATAAACACAAAGGATTGTAGCCTGAAATATGCCCCCAGTACCGACACAGCGGCATTTGAAAATGTTATGAGTATCGAATTTAGACCCACTGTGAGCACCGAGGCTATAGACTGCATAATGATGGAGGGAAGACCCACCACAAATATATCCCGCAAAACCTGTGCCTGTGGACGAAAACCTTTTAGATTTATGGTGATTTCCCGACTGCGGGTGAGCAATACCACAAGACTGACGATACAGGCCAACATCTGACCGATGACTGTGGCGATGGCGGCACCCTGTATCCCAAGTGCGGGTGCACCGAACATGCCAAATATGAGGATGGGGTCAAGGATTATATTTGTTATGGCACCGATAAGCATGAACACCATGGGCCAAACCATGTTGCCGGTGGCTTGGAATATGCGTTCAACCGACACCTGCACCATGATAGAAACCGAGAATATACAGACAACCGAGAGGTAGTCACTGCCCATGGAAATGATTTCGGGGTCGGGGGAGAATGAGGCAAAGAACATGCGGGGGAATATTGCCCCGAAGATGGCAAACAAAATACCCGCCACAATGGCCAAGACAATGGCGTGATTGGCCGCCACGTTGGCAGCGGCGAGGTCACCTTGTCCCAAACGCCGTGCCATGAGGGAGTTGACACCCACCCCGATGCCTACCGCCATGGATATCATGAGTATTTGGATGGGGAAGGCCAGCGACACGGCTGTGAGGGCTTTTTCGCCGAGTTGTGCCACAAAGTAGCTATCCACCACATTGTATAGCGACTGCACCAACATAGAGAACATGGAGGGCAATGACATACTGATAATAAGGGGGAACACCGGTTGGGTACCCATTTTACTGCTATCTTTCACGCTAATGCTCCATTCTGCCGCATACGCACTCTAAAACACCCCACATATGCGGCAAAAGGGGTGTTTTTTGAATCAAAAGGTAATTATACCAGATATTACCGAGGAAATACAATACAAGGGATAGAAAAAAGATGTGATCATCCGCCCCTACAATGGTATTCTTATCATTTTCTAAATCTATTACCTGTATTCATATACACAAGCATAAAGACCGTCAGTCCTCCGAACAGCCCCCAGCCTATCAACATGGGTATCATGCTGTCGAAAAAATCCACGGTGGCGGTGATTAGCATACATCCGCAGTAGCCAAGCATGGACTTGCCCATAAATTTGCACATGGCCACAGCATCGTATTTATCACGTGCCTCTTTGGGCATGGTGTTGTAGCCTGAGATCAAAAATGCACCCTTACCCGAGAGAAAAATGAGTCCCAACACCAGGAAAAATGCGGCTACTATTACTTGTATCACCCACATATTGTTTCCTCCTTATATATGGCCATCCAAATCGATGCCCAGTTCCAATGCCTTTTGTCTAAGTCCGAGTAAATCCTGCATGGCGGCAGGCTTGTGATTGGGGTTGCGCAATAGGGCGGCGGGGTGGAGGGTGGCCATCATCAGCACACCATTTTTCTCGATGAACTGTCCATGCATGACCGTCACCTTGAAATTTGGATCAATTAGGGCACAGGCCGCCACACGTCCCATGCATACAATAATTTTTGGGCGAATTATTGCCACCTGCTCACGCAGGTAATCAAGACATTGCTTTAGCTCATCCGGATGGGGGTCGCGATTTTCGGGTGGGCGACATTTCACCATATTGGCTATAAATATGTTGCTCTCTCGTGATAGCCCCACATGCAAAAGCATCTTGTCCATAAGCTGACCACTGCGCCCCACAAATGGTTCACCTTTCAAATCCTCCTCACGGCCGGGCCCCTCACCCACAATCATGATATCGGCCTTGGGATTTCCCACCCCAAACACAACATTTGTGCGGGTTTTAGATAGCTCACAAGCTGTACAATTCTGTAGCTGTGCTTTTAACTTTTCAAACTGCTCATGCACAAAAACCACCCCACAATCCACATAATTACATCTATAATCATTATAGTATAAATGTGAGAAGGTGTAAAGGCGGATAAAAAGCGTGAAATTGTAACAAAAAATTCAAAGGATAGCGACACAATTCAATTGACAATAATACCTATGAGGGGTAGAATAAACCAGTATAAATTTTGCAAGCTATATATAAAGGAGAATCCACATGGGTTTTATCGAAAAATTATTTGGTTCTTATTCCGAAAAGGAGTTAAAGCGCATAAATCCATTAGTTGAACAAATTTTGGGGCTTGAGGAAAAGTACAAGGGTATGAGTGAGGCCGAGTTACGTGCGGTCACCCCTGCCCTGCGGGAACGTCTGGCAAATGGAGAGACTACCGAAAGTCTGTTGCCCGAGGCCTTTGCGGCATGTCGTGAGGCCGCCGACCGTGTACTTGGTATGCGTCACTTCCCTGTACAGCTTATCGGTGGCATTGTGCTTTTTCAGGGGCGTATATCCGAGATGCGCACAGGTGAGGGCAAAACCCTTGTCGCCACCCTGCCGGCCTATCTCGAGGGGCTTACAGGCAATGGGGTTCACATCGTAACGGTCAATGATTACCTTGCCAAGCGTGATAGCGAGTGGATGGGCAAATTGTACCGCTATTTGGGGCTGAGTGTAGGGCTTATCGTAAATGGTATGAGCGCCGAGGAGCGCCGTGCCGCCTACGCCTGTGACATCACCTACGCTACAAACAACGAACTCGGCTTTGATTACCTGCGTGACAATATGGTCACTTACCAAGAAAATCAGGTGCAACGTGGACACTACTTTGCCATCGTGGATGAGGTGGACTCCATCCTCATAGACGAGGCCAGAACCCCCCTAATTATTTCGGGTGCGGGGGATAAATCCACCGACCTTTATGGCCGTGCCGATGATTTTGCAAAGCGTTTGCAGGCACTGCGGGTCAAGGAAGTGGATACCAAGGAGGACGGCGACGAGGTATCGGCCGATTATGTGGTGGATGAGAAGGCGCGCTCGGCCACACTCACCCCCCGAGGGGTCGAAAAGGCCGAGAAACACTTCGGTGTGGACACCCTAACCGATCCCGAGAATGCCACCCTGCTCCACCATATAAACCAAGCTATAAAGGCCAGAGGCATCATGCAGCGAGATATAGATTATGTGGTGCGTGAGGGACAGGTCATAATCGTGGACGAGTTCACAGGTCGTCTCATGATGGGTCGCCGTTACAACGAGGGACTGCACCAGGCTATAGAGGCCAAAGAGGGGGTAAAGGTGGCCAGAGAGAGCCGCACCCTTGCTAGCATCACCTTCCAGAATTACTTTAGAATGTATGAAAAACTGTCGGGTATGACCGGTACGGCCAGCACCGAGGCCGACGAGTTCCGCCAGATATATAAACTTGACGTCATCGACATACCCACAAACAAGCCGGTGGCACGCCTTGACAATCCCGATATGGTATTTAAAACCGAAAAGGGTAAATTCTCGGCCGTAATCGAGCAGATTATTGAGTGTCACAAGAAGGGGCAACCTGTACTCGTGGGCACAGTGTCGATAGAACGTTCGGAATATCTATCCTCACTGCTTAAAAGACGGGGTATAAAGCATCAGGTGCTCAACGCTAAATACCATCAAAAAGAGGCCGAAATTGTGGCGCAAGCCGGCAAACTTGGTGCGGTGACCATCGCCACCAACATGGCCGGACGTGGTACAGACATCGTGCTGGGTGGTAACGCCGAATATATGGCCAAAGCTACCATGGCACAGGAGGAGTTTACCTCCGAGCAACTTGTCGAGGCTACAGGCCACGCCGAGACCGACGACGGAGATGTTCTGCGTGCCCGCAAGCGTTTCGAGGAGCTGTACAGTGGGTATTCGGCCGATATCGCCAGCGAGGCGGCGGCAGTCAAGGAGGCAGGCGGTCTGTTTATCATCGGCACCGAGCGCCATGAATCCCGCCGTATAGACAATCAGCTTCGTGGCCGTGCAGGGCGACAGGGAGACCCCGGCGAGTCGAGGTTTTATATATCGCTCGAAGATGACTTGATGCGTCTGTTTGGTGGGGAGCGACTACAGGGTATGATGGACACCCTTGGGGTTGAGGAGGATATGCCCATAGAGAACCGCCTATTGACCGGCCAGATTGAGACGGCACAGGGGCGCATAGAGGGCAGGAACTTCCAAACCCGAAAGAGTGTACTGCAATTTGACGATGTAATGAACAAACAGCGTGAAATTATATACAACCAACGTGGGCGTGTACTGCGTGGCGAGGATGTGGGCGACAATGTTCACTCCATGATAAATGATAGTATAAAAAGCAATGTCGAGCGGGCACTGACAGGGGATAGCCCCGATGATTGGAACTTCGATGCACTGCGTGAGCATTATTTGGGATGGCTTTGCACCAAGGATGACTTTGTATACAGTCTCGAAGATCTGCCCGATGTCGAGCGTGAGGATGTGATAAAGACACTGACCGAGCGTGCCGAGGAGCTGTACAAAAAGCGTGAGGAACAATACACCCCTACCATTATGAGGGAGCTTGAGCGGGTGGTACTGCTTAAAAATGTTGACCAACATTGGATGAACCATATCGACGCCATGGCCGAGCTAAAACGTGGCATTTATCTGCGCAGTTATGCCCAACGTGACCCTGTGGTGGAATACCGCATGGAGGGCTTTGAGATGTTTGACAGCATGGTTGAGTCGATACGTGAAGACACCAGTCGCATGATGCTCACCGTGCAGGTGCGCACCGATGGCGAACAGCCACAGCGTGAACAGGTGGCTAAACCCGACGAGAACACCCACGGCGACGGCTCGGAGCAGGGGACACAAAAACCCCGCACCGTGCAAAAGGTGGGCAGAAACGACCCCTGTCCCTGTGGTAGTGGCAAGAAGTATAAGAAGTGCTGTGGAGCGTAAAATAGAGGATAGAGAAGGGCTTTTAAGGTCAACTAAGAACTAATAGCTAATAGTGAAGAGGTATGGTATCGCTTTGCGACAAATTTGTATTTAAGGGAATAGCTGGCGGGGTGGGATTATCCACCCCGCTTTTCCGTGTAGGGGGCAGTTTCGGCATGAACGTACATATAATATAAAGGCAGTATACAAGCCATGGGGATGCCTGCATAAAAAAACATATAAATACTAAAAAAAACAGGACAAATATACAAAATCTGGTTTGCAATTGCGTTTTATTTGCAGTACTATAAAATTGATATAAATTTTTTCGGGAGGAAATAGTATGAATTACAAAATTGAAGGCGGTTCTCTACCTGTAGCGCTCTGTACTTTGAATGCAGGTGAGACAATGATCAGTGAGTCGGGCGGCAGAGCTTGGGCAAGAGGTGCGGTCAAGGTTGAGGCCAAGGGCGGCGGTGCCAAGAAGATGCTGGGCAGAATGCTTAGTGGTGAGAGCCTGTTTATGAGCGAGTATACCGCAGAAGAAAACTGCGAAATCGCATTTACCTCGAGCTTCCCCGGTAGCATTCTCGTACGTGAATTGGCCGCAGGTGAGAGCATTATCTGCCAAAAAAGCTCCTTTTTGACCGCCACAGGTGGTGTGGAGCTCTCCATGCACTTCAATAAAAAGGTGGGTGCAGGCCTGTTTGGTGGCGAAGGTTTCATCATGCAAAAGGTCACAGGCCCCGGCACTGTGTTCCTTGAAATCTCGGGTCATTGCACCGAGTACGAACTGGCCGCAGGCGAAGTGCTAAAGTGTGACACAGGCGTACTGGCCGTGATGGACGAGAGTTGCCAGCTCGATGTCGAGATGGTTAAGGGTGTAAAAAATATGCTGTTTGGCGGCGAAGGTCTTATCGATACAGTCGTGACCGGCCCCGGCAAGGTGTATCTGCAGTCCATGACAATCCCCGGCATTGCAGGACTGATTATCCCTTTCATCCCCGACAGAAAATAAGCAATAACACATACTACATATAACAAAGAGGTGGGCGGATAAAAATACGCCCACCCCGTTGTTTTAATTTAAGCAACTTCACCCCTAGTGATGGTGTTTATAAGAACATCCTAAATTGGCTTTTCACTTGCTACGGGGTTGGTGGCGATAGCATCCACCACATCCATACCCTCAATCACATGGCCAAATACAGTGTGCTTGTAATCGAGATGAGGTGTGCCGCCGTTTGTGAGGTAGGCCTCAAGAGCGCCCTCAAATCTTACTTTGTGATTGTCAGGTACAATACCGCTCCCCAATACCTCTTCAAGCTTTGCATTTAGATCATCAATATAGGCTTGTTGGGCGGTTTCGTCTGCGCCGTCGGCCGCCATTTGTAGGTAGGAGTTATTGGCAATCCATACCTGCTCCTGCTGATACATAAGCTGCATATACTGTTCGGTTTCGGCCTCGGTCAGAGTTTGACTGCTCTGCACGATAAAAAACTGACTGCCGTTGGTGTTAATCCCCGAATTGGCCATAGAGATAGCCCCGCGGAAGTTGTGTAGCTCATCCGAAAACTCGTCGGCAAATGATGCGCCATCAGCACTCTCGCCACCCGCACCTGTGCCGGTCGGGTCGCCGCCTTGGATCATAAAGTCATTTATTACCCTGTGAAAACTGATACCGTCATAATAGCCTTCCTCGGCAAGAGTGAGGAAATTTTCCACGGTGGTGGGTGCTTGCTCGGGGTACAGTACCAAGGTTATGTCACCCATGGTGGTGTGCAGGGTGGCGGTGGGGTTACCCACAGGAGGCTCGCCAAGTTGTAACAGTTCGGGAGCGGTATAGGAGGTCTCAGTGTTGCCAAGGTCGGGCAAGGGAAGGTCGTTTTGCGGTGTGGTGTCTTCGGTGGCTTGGCTTTCACTCTGTTCGGTAGCCTCGCCGCTCTCGCTTTCGCCCGTATCTCCCGAACAACCGGCCACTGCGGCCACAAGTAGTATCATGCCAAGTAGCAATGCGATCTGTCTTTTCATGCACTATTCTCCAATTCAAATCGTATTTTGTGATATGGGGATATGTCGCACAAATCCCTACCATGGCATTATACATTATAATCCGCCCCATGTCCAACTTCAAACAAAAAACAATTTGTAAACAAAAGTTTTACAAGGGCATTTAGAGCGGAATGGGGAATCTCTAACTGCCCTTCTCTGTCCTCTGTTTTCTATCATCTAAAAGGGGAACAGCCAAAGGCCGTTCCCCTTAAATATAAATTTTATTGTAAAGTTTTAGATAACAGATCTTCTCGTGCTCCGGTTTTAACACACACGTTATACCGGTATACCACCATATCTTAGCTGTTATATAGTGCATTGCCCTGTGTTCCGACCCTTGGAATTTCGGGCATTTTTGGGAAACACCTATTCTCCTAACAAACCGAATTTACATATACGACGCAGTATAAAAATATAATTATAAGATTTTACCTCATAAAACTATCTCTGCACACATAAACTGAAAATTAGGACAATAGGTTTATAACAACAGTACTAATGATGGAACTATGAGAATGAAATATAACAAATTAAAACTCTGTATATCTTAAAAGTTTTACCTCTGGTCTCTTTGTTGGCACCAATGCAACATCCGAAAACTCGGGGCGAAACGGCCTACCTGCCGCCGGTTCCGCTCGGGCGTATAAGTCCTTTCACCACTTATATGCGCGATTATCGGCTCACTATCTGCCCTCACACAGTGAGCGGTGCCGTCCCTCACTGTGTCGGATGTCTATCTCATCGTTGTACATTGGACTCACCGCCCTTCCTTTTTCGTCTCGACAGAAGATTTTGTTCCCTCTGTTTGTATTTCCAGTATACACCAGTCATAGTGCAAATGCAATAGTTTTTTTGAACAAATATGAAAATATTTCTTGTTCAAAATAACATTTTTATTATGGTTGACTTATAGGATATTAGATAGTAGAATGGTTAACATACACAGAGTCCGCATTTTTTTGTGGCTACATATGTACTATATAAGGGAGGTTTTTTCATAGTGAGTGAAATGGAATATGAGCGCGATACTATAACTTTGATGGATGATCAGGGGCAAGAACACGAGTTTGAAATCGTGGATGCACTCGAACAGGACGGTCGAGAATACCTTGCCCTTGTGCCGATATTTGACCAGCCGGAGGAGTCGTTGGAGGACAGTGGCGAGCTTGTTATTTTGCGTGTCCAACCCGCCGAGGATGAAGATGGCGAATACCTCGAACCTATAGAGGATGAAGAGGAATTTACAAAGATTGCCGACATATTTATGGAACGTCTTGAGGAATTTTTTGATTTTGATGCATAAATGAAATCCCCCCTGCTGTGTGCGTGTGCACATCTTTTGTTTAATCCAACACCTATTTTTTTGGGAGCCCGACTCCCCAACAATGATTGCAGACCTCCCGACCTTGGTCGGACGAAGGGAGCATGAACCTTGGGGGAGGCACCCACTTGTTCTACTCGGGTTTTACCCGGTTGTGTAACGGCATGGCGGGGTTTCTTTTACAAATTCGGCTCGGGGATACCCCCGAGTCTTTATTTTGCACTTGCGTATGGGGGTGGAAAAATGGAGGACTTTAGACAGCGCACAACGGCACTTTTAGGTGAGGAATATATGGATAAGCTCGCAAAAGCAGGCGCTGTGGTGTTGGGGCTTGGTGGTGTCGGCGGTGCTGTGGCCGAGGCTCTGTGCCGTGCGGGGGTTGGTCATCTGCTACTTGTTGACCACGATTTTATAAGTATCACAAATCTCAACCGCCAAATCCCTGCCACCCTCTCCACTGTGGGTATGCAAAAATGCCAAGCCCTAAAATCCCGCCTGCTCGATATAAACCCCGATATAGATATAAAATGTTCGGCCGACTTCCTTTTGCCCGAAAACGGCGGGGTTATATTCGATTATAACCCCGATTTTATTATAGATGCCATCGACACCATGACAACAAAATTATGGTTGGCCGAGCAGTGCCACAGCCGAGATATACCGCTGTTTTGCAGCATGGGCACAGGCAACCGCCTTGACCCCTCACAGCTAAGGTTTGGGGATATCGCCGACACGGCGGGGACGGGGTGTCCTTTGGCTCGTGTGATGCGTAGAGAACTTAAAAAACGTGGGGTGAGCTCACTGCGTGTGGTCTACTCACTTGAAATGCCCATAAAGGGGATCGCCACTGAGAGTGAAAACGGTCGCCACAGCCCGGGGAGTAGCCCTTTTGTGCCCCCCGCCGCCGGCTATCTGCTGGCCTCGGTCGCTCTGCGTGAGTTTTTAGGCCTGCCGTAAATGCAACCAAACACAACCCAACATAAGCACAGGGGTATATATGAATATAGTAGAAATTAAACAAAATTATAATAAGGAGCAGTTAAAGCCCCTATTATCGGCCATAGATGCGCATATGACCGACAATCATCGCACACTTGTGGCCATAGACGGACGATGTGCCGCAGGTAAAACCACATTGGCAGGGCTACTGCATAAGATTTACACCTGTCCCATAGTGCCGATGGATCGCTTCTTCTTGCAGTCGCATCAGCGCACAAGTGAGCGCTTAGCACAGGCGGGGGGCAATGTGGATTACGAGAGATTTGCAGTCGAGGTATTAGCCCCACTTACCAAGGGGCAACCCTGTGTCTATCGCCCCTATGACTGCGCCACCGACAGCCTAAAGTCACCCATAGAACTGCCCACCGCACCAAAACTTGTGGTGATAGAGGGGTCATACAGCCTACACCCTGCCCTGGCCGATAGCTATGACATAAAGGTGCTTTTACAGGTTAGCCCTGAGGAACAACTGCGCCGTTTGCAGCAAAGGGAGTCCCCCGAAAAGCTAAAGCGATTTGTGGAGGAGTGGATACCCCTTGAGGAAAGGTATTTTTCGCAGGTCGATATTGCACAGGGGCGCATTGTGATAGGGGAGTGAATGTAGGGTCACGGCTTGCCGTGACCGCCACCAAACCAGATGAGCTGCAAATTGCGGACATGGCAAGCCATGTCCCTACAACTATTTTTTTGCATAGAGGAACTACATAGTATGCGGACACTAAAATTCGAGATATCCCCCGAATATGCGGGTATGAAAATTGAACACTATTTGCGGCGGGAGAAGGGGATTTCCCGCAAGGTGATCATATCCCTAAAGCAGTTGCCCCACGACCAAGGCATATTGCTCAACGGCCAACATGCCCGCACGGTTGACCTCATAAACGGAGGGGATGTGGTGGAGTTGCGCCTGCCCGACCCACCGCCGGCCAAGGGAAGACCTTCGGACATCGCCGTGAATCTTCTTTATGAGGATGAGGATGTGCTTGTATTTGATAAGCCGAGTGATATGCCTTGTCATCCGTCGGGGGGGCATTTTCGTGACACTTTAGCGCATGTTTATGCGGCCTACTGTGAGCGCTGTGGGGGTGGCGGTTCATTTCGGCCGCTCAATCGTTTGGATAAAGATACGACAGGGGCGGTGGTAGTGGCACGCAATCAACTTTCGGCGGGGGTGCTGTGGAAGCAGGTACAAAAGGAGTATGTGGCATTGGTGCAGGGGGATTTGCCCGAGGACAATGCCATAATTGATCTGCCTATAATGCCCGAACATCCTTATGCAATACGGCGCATTGTAGACCCCGACGGTCAAACCGCCACGACCGAATATAGGGTGATAAAGCGCTTTGGAAGTCACACATTGGCGAGTTTTACCCTGCACACAGGGCGCACCCATCAAATAAGGGTGCACATGTCATATATAGGCCATCCGCTATCGGGGGATGATTTTTACGGTGGGCGTCTTGATATTATATCTCGTCAGGCGCTACACTGTCGCAGTGTGAGCTTTCATCATCCCATAACCCAAAAATTTTTGAATATAAATTCACCCATGCCCGAGGATATAATGACTGCATTAAGGGGTCTTGAGGGTGAAACGATTGTATAAAATTACAAAATACTGAATTTTTTTACAAACAGACTTGCATTTTTACAAAACAAGTGTATAATTAAAATCATTGCACGGACTTTCCGTGCCCATACACAAATTTTAGGAGGTACTAACGTTATGAAAAAAATTCTTGCTTTGATGCTGGCTATGATGCTGGCTATGACTTTGGTGGCATGTGGTGGCACCGAGGCTCCCGCAGAGACCCCCGAAAGTGAAGCTCCCGCAGAGGGTGAGGCCGAGGCTCCCGCCCAGGGCGACGACGGCGTGCTTATCATGGCTACAAATGCCGCATTCCCTCCCTACGAGTACTATGAGAACGACCAGATTGTCGGCATCGATGCTGAAGTTGCCGCTGCCATCGCTGAGAAACTTGGCATGACACTTCAGATTGAAGACATGGAGTTCGGCTCGATTATTGCCGCTGTTCAGACCGGCAAGGTTGATATGGGCATGGCCGGCATGACTGTAAACGAGGAGCGCCTACAGAGCATCAACTTCTCCAACACCTACGCCACCGGCGTGCAGGTTGTTATCGTTCCCGAGGGCAGCGACATTGCCACACTTGACGACCTTGCAGGCAAAATGATCGGTGTGCAAGAGAACACCACCGGTGATATCTATGCTACAGGTGACTACGGCGAGGAGAGCATGGATCGCTATTCCAAAGGTGCTGACGCTGTATTGGCACTTACACAGGGTAAAGTTGACGCTGTAATCATCGACAACGAACCCGCCAAGAGCTTTGTGGCCGCAAACGAAGGCCTTGTAATTTTGGAGACCGAGTACGCTGTGGAAGATTATGCTATCGCTGTTGCCAAGGAAAATGAGGCTCTGCTTGCAGATATCAACACCGCACTTGAGGAGCTGACCGCTGACGGTACACTCCAGAGCATTATCGAGAAGTATATCCCTGCCCAGTAAGCTAAAAAGTTAAATAAACAGCCCCAAGGGTGCATGGCGCACCCTTGGGGCGATTTAGGAATTATGAAGAATTACATTTTGCAATCGATTTTGACTGTTTTTAACGAGTTCTAAAATTAACTACGAAAAGGGGGCGGTAGGTCTTATGACGAATTTGGCTATATGGTGGGAAGATGTGGTGGCCACATTTACGCTGTGTTTTATAGACGACAACCGCTGGAAATATATCACCGATGGATTGCTTGTAACAATTCAGGTGACGATTTTAGCACTACTTATGGGCATTGTGTTGGGTGTAATTATTGCGGCAATTCGTTCGGGGCATGACCAACAGCGCCATAACATGAGTGGATTTGCCGGAAAGCTACTCGGCTTTTTCAACGGCATTTGCAAGGTGTACCTGACAGTAATAAGGGGCACCCCCGCCATGGTACAGCTCATGATTATGTACTTTGTTATACTTGTCAACTCCAACAGCAAGCTTTTGGTGGCGGTATTGGCCTTTGGCATAAACTCGGGGGCATATGTGGCCGAAATTGTGCGTGGGGGTATAATGAGTATTGACAAGGGGCAAACCGAGGCGGCACGTTCTTTGGGTCTTGGCTACATACCGACAATGCGCTTTGTGGTCATCCCACAGGCGATAAAGAACATATTGCCATCGCTGGGCAACGAGATGATCACCCTATTAAAAGAAACTTCTATCGTTACGGTCATAGGGCTTGGCGATTTGACAAAGGGTGCAAGCATAATACAGGGGCGCACATTTGAGGCCATGATGCCACTGTTTGCCATAGCGCTTGTATATCTTGCGCTTGTAATGATGCTTACATTCGGACTGAGTAAACTCGAGGGGAGGTTGAGAGCCAGTGATAGACGTTAAAGGGCTTTGTAAATCCTTTGGGGATAATTTGGTGCTAAACGAGATCGATGAACATATCCATACGGGTGAAAAAGTGGTTATCGTGGGGCCATCGGGCAGCGGTAAATCGACATTTTTACGTTGCCTTAACCTCCTTGAGGTGCCCACAGGCGGTACAATCACATTTGAGGGCACCGTCATAAACCAAAAAGGCACAGATATAAACAGCTTGCGCCAGAAAATGGGCATGGTGTTCCAGCATTTCAATCTATTCCCACATTTGACCGTTAAGAAAAACATAACCCTTGCGCCGGTGCAACTTGGTCTGCAAAGCCGTGAAGAGGCCAACAAAAACGCCGAGCGTCTACTCGAGCGCATAGGCCTGTCGGACAAGGCTGAGCAGTACCCGGGAATGCTGTCGGGCGGTCAAAAACAGCGAATTGCAATTGTGCGTGCGTTGGCTATGAACCCCGATGTGATGTTGTTTGACGAGCCGACCTCGGCACTCGACCCCGAGATGGTGGGTGAGGTGCTTGAGCTTATGAAGGAGTTGGCCGGTGAGGGTATGACAATGGTGGTGGTCACCCATGAGATGGGGTTTGCCCGTGAAGTCGGCACAAGGGTGCTATTTATGGACGAGGGCAAAGTGGTGGAACAAAACACCCCCAAAGAGTTTTTCGACAACCCCACACACCCAAGGCTCAAGGAGTTTTTAGCCAAAGTTTTATAGGGCAATGAAAAATAATAATGCAGAAATAAAGGTCAAGGGCAACCGTGTGGGTGCTCTTGACCTTTGTCATTAATTACTCGCTCCTAATTTTTAAAAGTGTCCTTAAATCTATCGAAAAAGCTCTTTCGCTTGTCGTAGTTTTTCTCGCTTGTTAGGGAATCGAAGTTTTGCAGGGCATCTTTTTGTTTGTTCGAGAGGCTTTTAGGGATTTCTACAAACACCCTGACGTACTGATCGCCCTTGTCACGGCCGTTGAGGAAGGAGATGCCTTTGCCACGCAGACGGAACACTGTGGCATTTTGGGTGCCCTCGGGTACGCTGTATTTGGCCTTGCCGTCTATGGTGGGCACGGTTATCTCGTCGCCGAGTGCCGCCTGTGCAAATGTCAGCGGGATTTCGCACCATACGTCAAAACCGTCACGCTCGAACACGGGGTCGGGGCGAACCGATACCACCACGTTGACATCCCCCGCAGGGCCGCCGTTTACGCCGTGGTCACCCTGTCCACGCAGTACAAATGTCTGGCCGTTGTCTATACCGGCCGGTATGTTCACGTCGAGGGTCTTGGAGACACGCACCCTGCCAAGCCCCTTGCATTTTGTGCAGGGGTCACGGATAATTTTACCCTTGCCGGCACATCGGCTACAACTGCCGGTGGATTGTATCACACCAAATGGGGTGCGACGCTGTGTGCGCACCTGTCCTGCACCACCACAATCGGGACAGGTCTCGGCCGAGCTCCCCTTGGCTGTACCCTTGCCCGAACATTCGGCACAACTCTCGAGACGGCTTACCTTTATCTGCTTTTTACAGCCCAATGCGGCCTCTAAAAATGATAGCGGCATATCGGTGGCCACATCACGCCCGCGTATAGGGCCGTTGGGGTCACGGGTGCGGGTAGCACCCCCAAACCCAAATCCACCGCCGAATAAATCGCCGAATATGTCGCCAAGGTCGCCAAAGCCACCCCCAAAACCGCCACCATATCCGCCACCCGCGCCGAAGTTGGGATCAACCCCCGCATGGCCGAATTGGTCGTATTTTGAGCGCTTGTCGCTGTCGGACAGCACCTCATATGCCTCACTCACCTCTTTGAACTGCGCCTCGGCCTTTTTGTCGCCCGGGTGCAGGTCGGGGTGATATTTTTTCGCCATGGTGCGGTAGGCTTTTTTTAGCTCATCCTCTGTGCAACCTTTTTTCACACCAAGCGTTTCGTAATAATCTCTTTTGTCTGCCATATGTTCACCCCTTTATTTATAAGTGAAAAGTGTAAGTATCGCCTCAATTTTTGTTTAGAGGGTGGTGAAGGTGAAGTCGGGCTAATGCCCGTGTTTTTGGTGGGCTGATGCCCGTCGAACCTTCGCCGCCGTATAAGCGGAAATTGAGGCGAAAATATAACCCTTCCCCATGCAGTCCACAGCCGGCGCCCCCAAAATTTGGGAACGCCGTGGCTGTGTAGGCTCGCTTATTTATTATCGTTGTCGTCCACTTCTTGATAGTCAGCATCCACAACACCGTCGTCACCTGCGGGGGCTTCTCCACCCTGTGCGGCGGCCTCCTGCTGTGCGGCCTCGTAGACCTTAGCTGAAATCTCATAGAACTTCTTCTGCAGATCCTCCTGCTTTGTCTTGATAAGCTCCAAATCCTCGCCCTTAAGCGCCTCTTTAAGGCCGTCAATCAAGCCGTTAAGCTCGGTTTTCTCATCTTCAGAGAGCTTGTCGCCCAAATCGGTGATCGATTTCTCGGACTGATACACAAGCTGGTCGGCGTTGTTGCGCAGGTCGATGGCCTCACGGCGTTTTTTATCATCGGCCGCAAACTGCTCGGCCTCCTGCACAGCCTTGTCGATGTCATCCTTGGACATGTTGGTCGAGGCGGTGATGGTGATGTGTTGCTCCTTGCCGGTGCCCATATCCTTGGCCGACACATGCACAATGCCGTTCGCATCGATATCAAAGGTTACCTCAACCTGAGGTATGCCACGGGGGGCAGGGGCGATGCCGTCGAGGTGGAAACGACCCAGAGTCTTGTTGTCGCCGGCCATCTCACGCTCACCTTGTAGCACGTGCACCTCAACCGAGGTCTGGCCGTCGGCAGCTGTCGAGAATATCTGGCTCTTCTTGCTGGGGATAGTGGTGTTGCGCTCGATAACCTTGGTCGAAACACCGCCCAAAGTCTCAATGCCCAGCGATAGGGGGGTTACGTCAAGCAGTAGCAGACCCTTTACATCGCCACCCAAAACACCGGCCTGAAGTGCCGCACCCACGGCCACACATTCATCGGGGTTTATGCCCTTGAAAGGCTCGCTCTTCATATAATCCTTGACGGCATCCTGTACGGCGGGGATGCGGGTCGAACCGCCCACCAAGAGCACCTTGTGGATGTCGGAAGGGGTAAGCCCTGCATCGGACAAGGCCTGACGCACAGGGGCCATGGTCTTCTCAACCAAATCGGCGGTCAGCTCGTTGAACTTGGCACGGGAAATGGTGATGTCAAGGTGCTTAGGACCGCTTGCGTCGGCGGTGATGAAGGGCAGATTTACCGTGGCGGTGGTCATGCCCGAAAGGTCGATTTTAGCCTTCTCGGCCGCCTCGCGCAGACGCTGCATAGCCATTTTATCGGTCGATAGGTCAATGGCATCGCTCTTCTTAAACTCATCTACCAAATATTTTATGACACGCTGGTCAAAATCGTCACCGCCAAGACGGTTGTTACCGGCCGTGGCAAGTACCTCCTGCACGCCGTCGCCCATCTCTATGATGGATACGTCGAAGGTGCCGCCGCCCAAATCGTATACCATGATTTTCTGGTCGTTCTCTTTATCAATGCCGTAAGCAAGTGCGGCGGCGGTCGGCTCGTTGATTATACGCTTAACTTCAAGCCCTGCAATGCGCCCTGCGTCCTTTGTGGCCTGACGCTGTGCGTCGGTGAAGTAGGCCGGCACTGTGATGACTGCCTCGCTCACCTTCTCGCCTAAATAGGCCTCTGCATCGCTTTTAAGCTTCTGCAAAATCATAGCTGAAATTTCCTGCGGGGTGTAGCTCTTGCCGTCGATGGTCACCTTGCGGTCGGTGCCCATATCACGCTTGATAGACTGTACTGTGCGGTCATGGTTTGTGACTGCTTGACGCTTGGCAATCTGTCCCACCATGCGCTCGCCATCCTTGCCAAAGCCCACCACAGAGGGGGTGGTTCTCGCTCCCTCGGGATTAGGGATTACAACCGATTCGCCGCCTTCCATGACAGCGACACATGAGTTTGTTGTTCCAAGGTCAATACCAATAATCTTTGCCATAATAATGTTCCTCCAATATTTGAATTTGTATATTTAATAATATTTATACCAAGTGTATTTAATTTGCCGTTTTTACCATGGCGTAACGTAGGATTTTTTCTCCGCGACGCCAGCCCTTTTGCAGTACCTGTGCTACCACATTCTCGCCCAAGGTCTCATCCTCGACATGCATAACAGCATTGTGTAGGTTGGGGTCGAATGTATCACCCTCGGAGCCCACAGCCTCAACACCCAAGCTTTCGAGCACCTCGGCAAAACTCTTGTGGATAAGCTCCATGCCCTTTTGATACTCACTGTCGCTACAGGGGGCTTCGACTGCACGATCAAAGTTGTCATATAACGTCAAAAATCTGGCGATAATTCCGGCCTCGGCCTCGGGGTAAAGGTTCTCTCTCTCCCTTGCCGAACGCTTGCGGAAGTTATCATACTCGGCCACGGTGCGAAGTAGGCGGTCACTTGCGTCGGCAAGCTCGGCCTGCAACTTCTCCATGGGGTCGAGTTCAATCTCGGCCTCGGCCTCTTCTACCACCTCGGGGGTTATGGTCTCCTCGGTCTCCTCGATGACCTCCTGCTCCACCTCGGGTGTGGTCTGCGACTCTTCATTTTTACTCTGCATATTCAAAATCCCCTTTGCTTATATGTTTGTCATTCTGTAAATGTATCGGTCAAAAGTTTGCTTAGCGTCTGGGTGAAATATTCCATGCGTGGCACAAGTTTTGCATAGTTCAGGCGCACGGGGCCGATTATACCTATAGCCCCTATATTATCCGAACCTATGTTGTACCTCGACACTATGACGGTACTGCCGGTCAGCTCCTCATTGGCATTCTCCTTGCCAATGGTGATCTGTACCCCGCCTGTGTCTCCACACACAAGACTTATAACATCTTGACGGCGGTCAAGCAGGGCAAAAAGCTCCTTGGCCATGGGGTGCATCTCACAATAATCCAGCAGATGTGAACTGCCACTTTGATAATACTGGCCGTCATTTATCTCCTTGCAAAGTTCATACAAGGCCGATAAAAGTCCGCCGAGTGCCCGTGAATACTCCCCAAGTGATACCGCCGCCGAGCTTAGATATCTCGCCGTGATGTCACTGACACTCACCCCTGCCAAATGCCCATTTGCAAAGTTTTGAAAAAACTCCACTACCCTGGGTGTAACCGTGAAATCCACACGACATACCTTGTTGCGTATCACACCGTTGGAGGCGATTATAAGCATCACAAGGGTGTGAGATGACACCGGAATGATCTCCACCCGCTGTACCACCACACTTTTTGGGGTGAAGGTGGTAGAGATGGCGGCACAACCTGTCGAGTCAGCCAAGGCCTGTGCGGCATCTTCAAGCAGGCGGTCGGGGTCGGGGTCGCGCAGGTTAAACAGTGCATCTATCTCACCGCGTTCCCGCATCGAGAGGGGGCGATAACGCACAAGGCGGTCGATATAGACCCGAAGTCCCAAATGGGAAGGGATGCGACCTGCCGAGGTGTGAGGCTGTTCGATGTAGCCCATATCAAACAGGGCGGTCATATCGTTGCGCACTGTGGCGGGCGAAACTTCTTTGCCCAGTAGCTCTGCCACAAGCTTTGAACCGACCGGCTCCCCCGTGGCAAGATAGGTATCCACAATGGCCGACAATACCCTGAGTTTACGACTGTCAAGCTCCATCTCCTCACCTCCCCGGTGTGTGATACAACCTTATTACGTTGCACCCGCTGTTATTATTTTGGTTAGCACTCTTATTATTCGAGTGCCAGTGACTATAATTTACCACCGAGCCCGCAGGATGTCAAGCGTTTTCACAAATTGTTTACAAAATTTTAGCACTCTCATATACAGAGTGCTAATTCATAATTGTTAATTAACTCTTGAAATTTAGCGTATTTTGGTGTATAGTTTTACCGTGCCATATTATGCACAATAACAAAAAGTGATAAGGCCAGATAGGCTTTTTGGGAGAAACATTTATGCGAATTGTCATTATAGGTGACGGCAAGGTGGGTTATACCCTCACAAAACAGCTGTCCAGGGAAGGGCACGACGTCACAGTTATCGATAGCAATGCCCGAGTTTTGCAGGAATCGCAAGAGGAACTGGATGTCATGGTGCTCCAAGGCAACGGCGCAAGCATCAGTGCCCAAACAGAGGCCGGTGTGGCACATTCCGACTTCCTTATTGCGGCCACAAGTCAAGATGAAATAAACTTGCTGTGCTGTGTGCTGGCCAAGAAGTTGGGCTGTCGCCACACCATAGCACGTGTGCGCAACCCCGAATATGAACAGCAGGCACGCTTTCTAAAGGAAGAACTTGGCCTGTCCATGACCATAAACCCCGAGCGCACCACCGCACATGAAATTTACCGACTTCTTGAACTCACCGCTTTTTCAAAACGAGAAAGCTTTGCTAAACGGCGGGTGGAACTTGTAGAACTCAAAGTACAACCCAATAGCCCTTTGGTGGGACTGAAACTGCAAAAGCTTTCGGGTGTTACAAAGGTTCGTATGCTCGTATGTGTGGCCGAGAGAGAGGGTGAAACATTTATCCCCTCGGGTGATTTTATCATACAAGTTGGTGACCGTCTGACCATAACCACCGCCATGCAGGATTTAGGTACCCTTGCAAAGGATTTAGGCATAGAAAACCAAAAGGTTAAAAATGTCATGATTGTGGGGGGCAGTCGCATAGCTGTTTACCTTGCAAAACTGCTCGGTAGCCGTATAAAGGTTAAAATTATTGAGCAACGCCCCGAGCGCTGTGACGAACTTGACGACCTTTTGCCCCATACCCTTGTTATAAACGGTGACGGTTCTCTGCCCGAGTTTTTGATATCCGAGGGCATAGCCGAGACCGATGCCGTGGTGACCCTCACCGGTATTGATGAGGAAAATTTGGTCATTTCAATGTGTGCAAAGTCGCTTGGGGTGCAAAAATGCATCACAAAGGTCAACCGTGTAATGTATAACCCCATATTCCAAGACAAGGGGGTTGACACCATGATAAGCCCCAAACTTCTCACAGCAAACGAGATTGTGGGCTATGTGCGTGCGGCCGACCACGCCCCGGGCGAGGGTGTTATGGCACTGCACCGCTTGGGTGACGGCCAAACCGAAGCGCTTGAGTTTAGGGTGGATAAATCTTTCCCCTATCTTGAAACTCCGCTTTTAAATCTCCCTCTGCGTAAAAATGCCCTCATCGCCTGCATCCTACGGGGTGGGCGTGAGGTCATAATTCCATCGGGTAACGATGTCATACTCCAAAACGATACCATAATTGCTGTTGCTGACACAGGGCTTGCCATATCGGAACTGTCAGAGCTTATCGATCCCGACAAAAGAGGGGATGACTAAATGAATCGTCGTGCTATATTTCATCTTATCGGACACATATTGCGCATAGAAGCCGTCTTGATGACCCCCTCATTCCTCATAGCTCTTGCCACAAATGAGCAGGCAAGTCAAGGCGCATTCGGTACGGTTATACTCCTGCTGTTAGGGCTGTCGGCTATACTACACATCGTCACAAAGGGCAGTATGGGCAAAAATATCATATATGCACGTGAAGGATTTGTAATCGTGGCGCTGGGCTGGGTGGCTATATCCTTTTTTGGGGCGTTGCCATTTTGGTTTAGTGGGGCAATACCAAACTTTCTGGATTGTTGGTTCGAGACCGTATCGGGTTTTACCACCACAGGGGCGAGTATCCTCACCCAAATAGAGGGGCTTCCGCTGTCTATACTGTTTTGGCGCAGTTTCACCCACTGGGTGGGGGGCATGGGCATCCTTGTGTTTATGCTCGCCATAGTGCCGGCGGGGCAGGGGGATTCTCTGCATATACTGCGCGCCGAAAGCCCCGGACCGGTTGTGGGCAAGCTTGCCCCCACCATGCGCACCACCGCAAGGGTGCTCTACGGCATATATATCGGACTTACCCTTATCGAGATTGTGCTGCTACTTCTCGGCGGTATGCCTGTCTATGACAGCTTTGTTCATGCCTTCGGTACGGCCGGTACAGGTGGTTTTTCAATCAAAAATGCCAGTATCGCCGCCTATGACAGCTTTTATTTGCAGGGTGTCATCTCGGTGTTTATGATGCTGTTCGGCATAAATTTCAACCTTTATTATCTGCTGTTAATACGTGACGTGCGCTCGGTGCTAAAGAGCGAGGAATTGTGGGCGTATCTCGGCATCATCGCCTTTTCGACCATCACCATCGCTATAAATATCAGCTCCTATTTCCCAAGTATGTTTGAGGCCTTTCACCACGCATTTTTCCAAGTGTCATCCATCACAACCACCACAGGCTACGCCACGGCTGACTTTAATCTGTGGCCACAATATTCAAGGGTGCTACTTGTGGGGCTTATGGTGCTGGGTGCATCGGCAGGTTCGACAGGTGGCGGCATAAAGACAGCACGTGCCGTTATACTCTTCAAATCAGCAAAAAATGAGCTGCAAAAACTCCTGCACCCCCGTGCCGTCAAGCGTGTGCGCATGGATGGCCGTTCGCTGAGTGACAACGTGGTACACAATGTCCATGCGTTCTTTGCGATATACTGCATCTTGTGCGGGGTATCAATGATAATTGTGAGTTTTGACAACCTCGATTTTGAGACCACGGTGACCTCGGTTATCGCCTGTGTGAACAACATCGGCCCCGGTCTTGGTGCAGTTGGTGCAGTGGGTAACTATGCGGGGATGTCAGCGCTCTCGAAGTTTGTGCTGTCCATAGGTATGCTCTTTGGTCGCCTTGAGATATTCCCCATGCTCTTCCTGCTCGCCCCCTCCACATGGAGAAAATGACAAATGAATTTTGAAAGGATGCTGACAATATGAATAAAAGCAAGGTGTACTTTTCGGATATGAGGGCACTGCCCGGCACAAACCTGCTCGTGAAACTCGAAAAACTTATAAGAAAAGCCGGAATAGATAATATAGATTTTGGCGAAAAATTTTGCGCGATAAAAATCCATTTTGGAGAGCCGGGAAATCTTGCATTTTTGCGCCCCAATTACTCCAAAGTGGTGGCCGATGTTGTAAAATCACTGGGAGGCAAGCCTTTTCTCACCGACTGCAACACCCTGTATACAGGCAGGAGAAAAAATGCCCTTGAACATATCGAATCGGCCTATGAGAACGGTTATTCGCCATTTTCGACGGGTTGTCATGTCATAATTGCCGACGGTCTCAAGGGCACAGATCAAACCTTGGTGCCTATAGATGGGGAGCTTGTAAAAGAGGCTAAAATCGGCACGGCTATCATGGATGCCGATATATTTATATCGTTGTCGCATTTTAAGGGGCATGAGGCAACCGGCTTTGGCGGTGCGCTGAAAAATATCGGCATGGGATGCGGCAGTCGAGCCGGCAAAATGGAGCAACATTCAAACGGCAAGCCGGATGTTTATGGGGAGCTATGTAAGAAATGTAAGCAGTGTGCCAAGTACTGTGCCCATGATGCAATAGATTTTGATCGTGGCGGGGTGGCACATATAAACCATGATAAATGTGTGGGCTGTGGCCGATGTATAGGGGCATGTGTGTTTGATGCGGTAAGCCCTCAGTGGGATGCGGCCGAGGATGATCTTAACAAGAAGATTGCCGAATACACCCATGCGGTGCTAAAGGACAGACCCCATTTTCATGTGAGTTTGGTCATAGACGTGTCGCCTTATTGCGATTGTCATGCCGAGAATGATGTGGCGGTTATCCCCGATGTGGGTATGTTTGCCTCGTTTGACCCCGTGGCACTCGACCGAGCTTGTGCCGATATGTGCAATAAACAAAGCCATTTTGAGGATAGCTACCTCGGCGATGTGTTGGCCAAATCCCACTCGCACTGTGAACATGGGCATGGGGATCATTTCACTGCTATGCATTCCAATACCAACTGGGAAGTGTGCTTAAATCATGCCGAGAAAATGGGTGTGGGTACTCAAAAATATGAGCTCATTGAAGTTAAGTAATAAGTTTGAAAATAAATTTCAAACTTAATTTTTAGAAGCCGTTTTTCTCGTCACTTCGTGACAACCGAAAAACATGGCATATTTATGGCCATTTTTATGGTTGTTTATGCCCTTAGCAGAAGCAGTGGCCATAAAAAAAGTAACAAATAGTATTTTTTTAGTTGCGAAATTCATCGATTGAATATATAATAATCCGTAGGATTATTATATATTCGTGCATCTGCGATAGTAGGCACATCTAAATAATTAAGAGCTATGCAGATGCACTTTTATTTAGATGCCGCCCTATGGGCATGGCGAATTTATATTAGCACAGCTAATATAAATAATCTGTGGTAAGATACACGGCTTTGCAGGACAAGCCGACAGAGTATACTGAAAGGAGCAAGTGTATGAACTATTCTCATGAAGTCGAGAGAATGTGTGTTCTCGCAAAAGGACCTAAGCACGGACCCGCTCCCATCCCCGAGGAGGGCAAATGGGTAAAAGCCTATGAGGTCAAGGACATTTCGGGTCTTTCGCATGGTGTGGGCTGGTGTGCACCCCAACAGGGCGCATGTAAGCTGACACTCAACGTCAAGGAGGGCATTGTCGAGGAAGCTCTTATTGAAACCCTCGGATGTTCCGGCATGACCCATTCGGCAGCTATGGCGGCTGAAATTCTCACAGGTAAAACCATTTTGGAGGCTCTGAACACCGATCTTGTGTGTGATGCCATCAATGTGGCTATGAGAGAAATTTTCCTACAGCTCGTTTACGGACGCAGTCAGACAGCTTTCTCGGAGGGTGGACTTCCCATCGGTGCAGGGCTTGAGGATTTGGGCAAAGGTCTGCGCAGTCAGGTCGGCACAATCTTCTCGACCAGCAAGAAGGGTGTTCGCTACATGGAGATGGCCGAGGGTTACATCCTATCGGTCGCCGTGGACGAAAACAACGAGGCTATCGGTTATAAATTTGTGCGTGCGGGCAAGATGCTGGAGGATATCCGCCACGGTGTCGATCCCAAAGAAGCATATGAGAAAAACATCGGCACCTACGGACGCTATGCCGATGCCCCCAAATATATCGACCCAAGAGAAGAATAAGGAAGAAGGAGGTAAAAGACCATGGCAAAATTTGAAGGACAAGAAAGAAGAATGCCCAAGATCGAGGCTTGTTGTAAGGAATACGGCCTAAAAGATCTTGACGCAGCAAAAGAATTTACTCTGGCACAGGGTGTTGACGTGGACGCTATTGTGCGTGGCGTACAGCCCATAGCTTTTGAGAATGCCATCTGGGCCTACACTCTCGGTGTGGCCATCGCAATGAAGAAAGGCATCAAGACCGCCGCCGAGGCCGCCGAGGCTATCGGTATCGGACTTCAGGCCTTCTGCATCCCCGGTTCTGTGGCTGAACAGCGTGATGTTGGTATCGGGCACGGCAATTTGGGCGCAATGCTTCTGCGCAACGAGACCGAGTGTTTCTGTTTCTTGGCAGGTCATGAATCATTTGCCGCCGCCGAGGGTGCAATCGGTATTGCTCGTACCGCCAACAAGGCTCGCCAGACCCCTCTGCGAGTAATCCTCAACGGCCTTGGCAAGGATGCCGCCTATATCATAAGCCGTATAAATGGTTTTACCTATGTTGAAACCGATTACGACTTCTCGACAGGTGAGCTTAAAGTTGTACGTGAGAAGGCTTTCTCGGAAGGCGAGCGTGCCGCCGTTAAGTGCTACGGCGCAAACGACGTGCTCGAGGGCGTGGCCATCATGAAGCGTGAGAAGGTTGACGTGTCCATTACAGGCAACTCGACCAACCCCACCCGCTTCCAGCACCTTGTGGCCGGCACATATAAGAAGTGGAGCTATGAGAACGACGTGCGCTACTTCTCGGTGGCTTCGGGTGGTGGCACCGGCCGTACCCTGCACCCCGACAACATGGGCGCAGGCCCCGCTTCCTACGGACTTACAGACTCCATGGGTCGTATGCATGGCGACGCTCAGTTTGCCGGCTCCTCCTCGGTGCCCGCACACGTTGAGATGATGGGTCTTATCGGCATGGGCAACAACCCCATGGTAGGCGCTACCGTGGCATGTGCCGTGGCGGTGGAAGAAGCCTCAAAATAATTAGGAATTAGTAATTAAGGTCAAGGGCAACCATGTGGGATGCCCTTGACCTTTTCTCAATATCCATCCTCCGCCACAATCTTTTGGGTAGGGGGCGGACAATTAGTTTTTAGATGTTAGTAAAAGGCAAGGTCAATAATACGCAGACCTATACCTTGCAATCTCTTCCTCAAAATGTTACAATTCACAGGCAACATGCAAAACAGGAGGTACCCGCCGTGACCGACACTGCAAAAATTCTAAACATAGTGCTCATAGAACCGCAAATTCCCCAAAACACCGGAAATATTGCTCGCACTTGTGCCGCCACAGGGGCACGACTTCACCTTGTGGGGCCTATGGGATTTACCATAACCGATGCAAAACTAAAAAGGGCGGGGCTGGATTATTGGCATGCCCTCGACATCACCCATTACGCCGATACCGAGGAGTTTTTCGCTAAAAATCCCGGGGAATACTTTCTGTTCACCACAAAAGGCGACACCCTCTACAGTGATATGCACTACCCCGACGGGGCATATCTTATCTATGGCAGGGAGGATGCGGGATTGTCGGCCGAACTGTTAAAGTGCCACCCCGACCGCTGTCTGCGTCTACCCATGCGCCACGGCCTGCGCAGTCTCAACCTATCCAACGCCGTGGCAGTTGGGGTGTATGAGGTGCTTAGGCAGTGGGGTTTTCCGATGTTGCAGATTAGGAAATAAAAATATAAAGGCATTGTACCGGCGAACCTATGCGTTCACCCATACAATGCCTTTATTTTATTGCTAAATTGTAATTATCTCCTCGTATGTCGTCCGCCCTGTCCACTGCGGATTACAAATACACATGCGCCCACAACTACCACACAAAGCCCTATGAGCACAAACACAAGCCATGAGGGACTGCCCGAATCGGTGGTGGCCGAAGTCTCGGTCGAAGTGTCGATTTCGGGTGCACTGCTGGGGATGGTGGCCGGCTCGGACTGGGAAATTTCCGGCTCGGGTTTGGCGGGGTCAACAGGCTCGGGGCCGTCAATCGATGGTGTGGTTGTTGCCGGTGGGGATGTGGTGGCGGGGGGAGTTGTGGTGGCAGGTGGGGATGTCGTGGCCACCGATGACGACTGCGAAGCCTCACTTTGTTCGGTCTCGTCCACTGCGGGGGCGGAGGAGGTCAGGGCCTTGGTCGATACCACATAGCTTTCAAGCTGGCCGTCTACCTCCCAGGTGAGTTGGCTGCCCAAGGTCTCGACCTCAAGGGGGGTCAGTGTTCCGTCGTCGGCCATGTGGTAGGCGTAGGAATAACCGCCGCCTGCTCGCAATGTGGCCGTATTACGGATTGTGGGCTTGCCGGCGAACTGGTAATAATCGATCATTGCGCCACTCGTGTCGTACATATTGCGCACAGCATCAATCGGGTTCATGAATATATCGATATATACACGCTCGTTTGTGCTCATATAAAGTACGGCATCAAGACTGCCGTTTTCAAATATGACATAACCCTTTTCTTCTTCGGCCCAGTAGATATTGCCCTCGCCGCCGTCATAGGTGTCGGCCGAGCTTGAGCTGTCGTAGCCTATAACTTCAATGACATCGTTGCCAAAGTCCTCACGCAGGCTAAACGAAAAACGATCACCTTCGTTGATAGTTACGCTGCCGACAGTAATATCCTCACGGGCCTCAAGATCCATGTCGAGGTCTATTTCTTTGGGGTCATCCGAACGGATGGTATAGCTCTCACGGGTCGAGATCGACACATTATCACTGCTGGTGCCAAAAGAGCTTATATATGAACCGCCCTCATGTGTTTCTTTTTCAATGATAAAGTTGCTGGTGTTGACATCGAACTGCTCGCCATCCACCTCAAGGCTATAATGGTAGGTGGTGTCGGGAAGCAGTTGCCCCTCCAAACCAAGCGTGCCCTTATCAAGCACAAAATCATATGATGTCCATGCCGATGCTGTTATAGTGAGAATTAGCATTGTAAATACAACAATAAACAGTATAAATAATTTTTTCATAAAGTTAAAACCTCCATAAAGCGAGTAATATAGTTCACTATTATATAAAGTGTACATTATATCGCAATTTATTGCAACACAATCTGCGATTTTTTCCTTAATTGGATAATTTTTCCTCAAAATAGGCCTTAAAGTGTTGCAAAGTAGTGAAATAACAGGGTTTTGGGCGTGGAGAAGAGACTGATTTTTTGTCCAAAATATATCGAATTATTTATTTTAGAGTTTTATTGACCCCTCCCCCCTAATATGTTTTTTAAAAATCGATTTGGAAATCGAGGTGCAATTTGTCGAAAAATTCGCTGTGTTTTGGGTGTTATACCACCATAATCCAGTGTAGTGTGAAAGTTATTTCCAATATGCCAAATAGGTAACATTTGGACTTGCATTTGTTTTCGCTTTGTCATAAACTTGCTCTCACAGGCCGACGGTCGGAGACGTCAGCCGAAAATAATTCCTACTGGAGGAACGAAAAATGAAAAAGATTGTTTCAATTGCTCTGTCTCTGTCATTAGTACTATCTATGGGCGTGGCCGCACTGGCCGCCGACGCTCCCATCGAGGGTAACACCTATGCCCCCGGCAGCACCATCTCTTTGGATGCTACCAAGTTCGTACAGGTAACCGCAGGCGATCCTGTTGCTATGGACGCTATCGACCGTGACAACTACAGCATCTCGACCGAGTGGAATATCGGTGGTGCTATGGTAGACGATGTACGCATCAACGATACCGACGGCGATGTGCTCATCACTCTTCAAGAGAACTATACTATAGACACAGCTAAGGATCTTGAAGGTACAATTACCCTTCGTTCCAAGGCCGACCACAAGACCGAATATGCTTTTGTAAGTGAAGGCGAGGCTATGCTGAGCGTTTCTAACCGTGTGGAAGATGTTGAAGGCATGTCCGATGCCGAGGATGCTGACGAGTACTCGGCAGACCTTAACAACACCATCTATGTTTGCGGTAACGAATACCCCGGTTATGTTGCATTTAACTCGGGTTCCACAATGCTTAAGGCTCTTCTGAAGATGGATCGTGACGAGGAAGTGTTCATGTTTATCGACGAGGATCAGGACGACGACGTTGAAGACAAGTACAACGAAGACGGCGATTATGATTTTTACTACTTTGCATTTGCAGGTAGCCCCTCGCTGCAGAACGAAGCCACCCTGTCTATCGATGCCGACTACTTTGACGAAGTATTCGTATACGAGAACGTAGACGGTACGCTGCGTGCTGTAAATGCCGAGCTTAACGAAGAGGACAACACCTATGAGTGGTCCACTAAGAAGCTTGCAAGCTATGTTGTATCTGCCGAGAAGGTAACAAATGCTCTGGCCGCCGGCGAGAATGTTGCTGCCGACGAGGAAGATAACAGTGATAGCACTGAGCAGAACCCCGACACAGGCGCTAATGACATCGTAGGCGTTGCCTCTGCCCTGGCAGTTGTATCGCTTATCGCCGCCGGCGCTGTGATCATCAAGAGAAAATAAGCCCCTCCAAATTAAATTAAAGTTCTAAGCCAAAAAGCCATGCCCCTCTCCCTTTCTCCGAAGGGGGAGGGGCATTTAGGTGTTAGGGATTAGACAAGGGCAAACAATTAGGTGGGGTGGGGCGGAGGGGGAAAGGTTTTTGATAAAACTTTTTCCTCAAAAAAGTTTTCGGGGTTCGGGGCAGAGCCACGAGGTCTTTAGATCGCCGTTTCTATTCTTTCTTCCCTGTCATTTTCTTCCGACATTTTGCCCAAAAAATGTGGCTGTAAATTTCCATACACTACACAGTGCGAATATGCGATTTTTGCTTGAAAAATCTATCAAATAGGACTACAATAGATAAGTAACATATCGGATATGACAAAAAAATCACTACATACAAAGGTAGATGAAAAAAGATGAAAAAAGAGGGGAAGAAATGAAATTTGCAAAAAATGCACTGACTGTTTTGGAGACACGCTATCTAAGGAAAGGTGAAGACGGGGGGCCCTGCGAGAGGGTGGAGGACATGTTTGAGCGTGTGGCCGATACCATTGCCGCCGCCGACCTGGCTTATGATCCAAACGCCGACACCGCCGAGCTATCCCGACGCTTTTACAAAATGATGACCGACCTTGAGTTCCTACCAAATTCCCCCACCCTCATGAATGCAGGGCGGGAGCTGGGACAACTCTCGGCCTGCTTTGTTTTGCCGGTGGCCGACAGCATGGAGGATATATTTGAGGCTGTCAAACAGGCGGCGCTGATACATAAATCGGGGGGTGGCACCGGCTTTTCATTCTCGCGTCTGCGGGGCAGTGGTAGCTCTGTGCGCTCGACAGGCGGTGTGGCATCGGGGCCTGTGAGCTTTATGCGGGTGTTTAACATGGCCACCGAGGCCGTCAAGCAGGGGGGCACCCGCCGTGGTGCAAATATGGGTATACTGCGCATTGACCACCCTGATATTCTTGGGTTTATCGATGCAAAAAAAGATAATGTCGATATCACAAACTTCAATCTTTCGGTTGGCATTACCGAGGACTTTATGAGAGCGGTGCAAACGGGTGCCGACTACGACCTTATAGACCCCCACTCGGGTGGAGTAATGGGCAGTCTGAATGCCGCCGAGGTCTTTGATAAAATTGTTATGGGTGCATGGCGCAACGGCGAGCCGGGGATAATATTCCTCGACCGCCTCAATCGTGACAATGTCGTGCCCTCACAGGGTGAAATCGAGAGCACAAACCCCTGTGGCGAACAACCGCTACTCCCTTACGAGTCCTGCAATCTCGGTTCTATAAACCTCGGGCGTATGCTAATGGCCGATGCGGGTAGTGTTGAGGTGGACTGGGACAAGCTGCGAGCCACCGTTAAACTGGCTGTACATTTTTTGGACAATGTTATCGATGTCAATAAATATCCACTTGAGCAAATAGCCCACACCACCCGCCTTACCCGCAAAATAGGACTGGGTGTGATGGGATTTGCCGACATGCTGTTGCGTCTTGGCATCCCTTACAATTCGGATGCGGCGGTGGATATGGCCGAGAAAATCATGGCTTTTGTATCACATGAGGGAAAAATCGCCTCCCGCAAGCTGGCCGAGACGAGGGGTGCATTTCCGCTGTTTGGCGAGAGTATATATAAGGACGAGCCCCCTCTGCGTAACGCCACCGTCACCACCATCGCCCCCACCGGGACACTGTCCATAATTGCGGGGTGTTCCTCGGGGGTTGAGCCGGTGTTCGCCTACGCCTATATTCGCAATGTCATGGACAACACCCAAATGGTTGAGCTAAACCCCGTGCTGGGCGAAGTGCTTGAATCTATGGAACTCGGTGGGGATAGCACTCTTATGCAGGATATCGCCAAGGCGGGTAGTCTTGCCAATATACAGGCGTTGCCCCAGAAGATGCGCAGGGTGTTTGTATGTTCTCATGACATTTCGCCTACCTATCATGTCAAGATACAGGCGGCATTTCAGCGTTACACCGACAACGCCGTATCCAAAACGGTTAACTTCCCCCACGATGCCACCCCCGAGGAGGTGCGCCGTGTATTCCT